>NZ_JBFSUL010000011.1:0-98917 GCF_041467395.1 Vibrio sp. 10N.247.310.98
ACCATATCACTTACTACCGTTTTTGTTTTTAGTTCCCGCTAATCCGCGATGAACCTTTAATAAGCCGTCATGAACTATCAAATCAATTTGATGTGCCCGTATAGATTGGAGAACTGTAGGTATTCCCAGCGTGATACTGTACTTATGTAATCGTTCTCATGCGTTACTTCACACAATGAACTGTTTTGAGCACTTTAATTAGCGATATTCTCTATCAATTCGAGGGTTTTATTGTTCGATCTCTCACTTTGGATATTTGACTGAAAACGTTTCCATGGAGTGGTTGTTGATCACAGTATCTGTTCGTTGGAATGGTTACATTAGCATCGGACTTGATACTTGAGTGTTTTAAGAAGCGACCACAGAGTGGCTCTAAAACAGAACTTGAGTGGATAAATTATTATAAATAAAAGGTAAGCGTTTCAACGTCTGTTAGGAGATGAAGTTACGCGCCTGAAGGAAATACTATGTCTGATCAAATTACTCTACAAACCAAATTATCGTATGGACTTGGGGCTTTAGGTAAAGACTTTGCCTGTGCTCCAATCTACATCTTCTTAATGTTTTACTTCACCGATGTTGCTGGGCTGTCAGCGGCATTTGTGGGTACTATCTTTTTGGCCGCGCGCATTGTCGACGCGGTGACCGACCCAATGATGGGCGTTATCGTTGATAACACACGCTCTAAGTTTGGTAAATTCCGTCCTTGGATAGTGATTGGAACCCTGTTAAATGCTGTAGTGCTTGTTGGTCTTTTTAGTACGCATATGTTTGAAGGCACTACGTTATACATTTATGCAGCGGCTGCTTATATTCTGTGGGGCCTTACGTACACTATTATGGACATTCCATATTGGTCTTTGATTCCTGCACTATCGAGCTCTCGTCAAGAACGTGAAAAGTTGGTTGTTTGGCCACGATTATTTGCTAGCTTGGCGTGGTTTATTACGGGTACTTACGGGCTACATATTGTCGGTAAACTGGGTGACGGCGACCAAGGACAAGGTTTCTTCAACGTTGCTATGTTGATTGCTGTGCTGTTCGTGATGAGTGCATTCTTGATTGCTCGCAACGTAAAAGAAAAATCGGCACCAGCAAATGCGAAACCAGCTGAGCGTTTCAGCTTTAAAGATGTAATGGTTATCATTGGTAAGAATGACCAACTAAAAGCACTTATTGGTACCGTATTGTCGTTCCAAATAGCAAACTTGTTGGTGGGTGGTTTTGCGATTTACTACTTCTCTTACGCTTTAGGCAACGCTGACTTGTTCCCCGTTTATATGATGGTGGCAGGTATCGCTGAAGTTGCAGGCGTATTCTTGTTCCCTCGTATTGCATCAGTGTTACCACGCAAACACCTATGGGTTATCGCTTGTGGCTTCCCAGTGCTGTCTTGTACCACTCTACTTATCATGGGCTTTATCGCTCCAGGTAACGCGATTCTAATCGGTATCGCAGGTGCTGCTATCAAGTTTGGTGTGGGTATCGCTAACGCACTGCAAACTGTAATGCTTGCCGATGTTGTTGATTACGGTGAACACAAAACGGGTCGTCGCAGTGAGAGTGTTATCTTCTCTGTTCAAACTATGCTTGTTAAGTTTGCAGGCGCGGCTGGTGGTTTTATTGTTGGTATGGGCTTGTCTGTGGTGGGTTATGTACCAAACGTGGAACAGTCTGACAGCACTATCATGGGACTGCAGTTTATGATGGTAGGTTTACCAGCGATTCTAATGACGGTAAGTGCTCTTGTTTATAAGCGCTACTACCACCTGCATGAAGGATTTGATCAAGACCAAGCCGGTAAAGAGACTCAGACAAATGTTGTTACAGCAGAAGCATAACCGCTAAACGACGTCTAATCTAGAATAAAGCTCAGTTTAGTCACTAAGCCCAAACGCCTCCTTGTGAGGCGTTTTTTTATGGATGTGAGTTAATCAAAGCTGTGCCTGTAGGGCTTTTGTTTCGACTAAAACGCAAAAATCCGCATCGAATGATGCGGCTTCTTTAAATTTGGCTCCCCTTGCAAGACTTGAACTTGCGACATACGGATTAACAGTCCGCCGTTCTACCAACTGAACTAAAGGGGAATTGCTTGTTAGCGACGCGAATTCTAATAATTGTCCGGATTTCTGTCAATAAAAAATATCAGAAAAAAGTAAGATAAAAAACTTTACTTTCTTGAACGCCTTATAGGATTTAGCTTTGCTTTAGTTATCCACCAAAATTGTGGATAAGTGTGTGTGTGAAACTTTAACAACAATAATCGGGATAAATCGAAAAATGTAAAAACCTTATCTAACGTAATGTATTTAAAAGATTTATAGCAAAATGTCGCAATTGTATAACTTTTGTAGATTATAAAACGAACAGTAAAACAAGCGGTATTTTTAGGTTTTTTGGGGAAAAGTAGTGGATTAAAATTCGAGTAATTTAGCTGGGGAAACTTTGCAGGGCACGGATAATACCAAGTTCTAAAAATAAAAGCTATAACTGATCTCTGATCTTAAGATGCATTTCTCTAGATAATTGTTGCAACGACACTCCTCCTAGAGTGACAATGACCTGATTAAAAAAACAGTATGGAAATGGCGACCTATGAGTAAACTCTTTGACTTGGTATCGGACTACAGCCCGTCCGGTGATCAGCCGACAGCGATAACCAAATTACTAGACGGATTAGATTCTGGTTTGGCACATCAAACTCTACTAGGGGTAACGGGCTCAGGTAAAACCTTTACCCTTGCCAACGTCATTTCCCAATCTCAAAGACCTGCGATTCTGTTAGCGCCTAACAAGACATTGGCGGCTCAACTTTACGGTGAGATGAAATCTTTCTTTCCAAACAATGCCGTTGAGTATTTCGTTTCTTACTACGATTACTACCAACCTGAAGCCTACGTTCCAACCACGGACACGTTCATCGAGAAAGATGCGTCTGTGAACGCTCATATCGAACAAATGAGGCTTTCGGCAACCAAAGCCTTATTAGAACGAAAAGACGCCATCATTGTGGCTTCTGTGTCGGCTATCTACGGTCTGGGTGATCCTAAGTCTTATTTGAAGATGATGCTTCATTTGAGTCGTGGCGAGGTGATGGATCAGCGAGACATCCTGCGTCGATTGGCTGAGCTGCAATATTCAAGAAACGATGTCGCCTTTGAACGTGGTCAGTTCCGTGTTCGTGGTGAGGTGATTGATATCTTTCCGGCTGAATCTGACCAAGATGCGGTTCGAATTGAGATGTTCGATGACGAAGTGGACTGCATTAGTATTTTTGATCCTCTGACTGGTGCGGTGAAACAAAGAGACTTGCCGCGCTTTACGGTTTATCCAAAAACTCACTATGTAACGCCAAGAGAAAAAATCCTTGAGGCGATTGAGAACATCAAGGACGAACTGCGCGATCGTGCTCAATACTTAAAAGACAACAATAAGCTTTTGGAAGAGCAGCGTATCTCTCAAAGAACTCAGTTTGATATTGAGATGATGACCGAGCTTGGCTTCTGTTCCGGTATCGAAAACTATTCACGATACTTGAGCGGCCGTGCGGAAGGGGAAGCGCCGCCAACGTTATTTGACTACCTGCCTGATGATGGTTTGCTGATCATCGATGAGTCACACGTGACTGTGCCGCAAATTGGTGCGATGTATAAAGGTGACCGTTCTCGTAAAGAAACCTTGGTCGAGTTTGGTTTTAGACTGCCTTCTGCATTGGATAACCGTCCAATGAAGTTTGAAGAATTTGAGTCTATAGCCCCACAAACGATTTTTGTGTCGGCAACACCAGGTAATTACGAGATTGAAAAATCAGATGGCGAGATTGCTGATCAAGTGGTACGTCCTACTGGTCTGTTAGACCCAATCATCGAAGTAAGACCTGTCGCGACGCAGGTGGATGACTTGCTGTCTGAAATCAGAATCCGTTCAGTGAAAGAAGAGCGTGTTTTGGTTACCACGTTGACCAAGAGAATGGCAGAAGACTTAACCGAATACCTAAATGAGCACGGCGTTAAAGTGCGTTACTTGCACTCGGATATCGATACCGTTGAGCGTGTAGAGATCATCCGAGACCTACGTTTGGGCAAGTTCGATGTGTTAGTGGGCATTAACTTACTTCGTGAAGGTTTGGATATGCCTGAAGTGTCGCTGGTGGCGATTCTTGATGCAGATAAAGAGGGCTTCTTGCGTTCTGAGCGTTCTCTGATTCAAACCATTGGTCGTGCTGCTCGTAACTTGGAAGGTCGAGCAATCCTTTATGGTGATTCGATTACTAAGTCGATGAGAAAAGCGATTGATGAAACCGATCGTCGTCGCGAGAAACAGCAAGCCTACAACGAAGAGCAAGGCATCACTCCGCAAGCGTTGAAACGCAATATCAAAGACATTATGGAACTGGGTGATCTAACCAAGTCGAAGCAGCAGCGCCAATCGAAACAAGTTCCACTATCTAAGGTGGCAGAGCCTTCTGAAAGTTATGCAGTACTTACGCCGCAACAGCTTGATAAAGAGATCAGCAAGCTAGAATCTGCGATGTATCAGCATGCTCAGAATCTGGAATTTGAATTGGCCGCACAGAAGCGTGATGAAATTGATCAGTTAAGAAAGCAGTTTATTACCAACAGCTAATCTCACTTTTCGCTCGAGAATTGATCCCCCTCAACACAAGAATTGAGAGTGTTTCAGACAAAAAAACAGCCAGTAGTAAATGTTCTACTGGCTTACGTTTGTGAACAATCGGTCCACTAACAACGTCAGTTGGCTAGGTGACCCGAAGGTCATTTATACCGTTGCATCGTTCGTGCCAGATAGATAAAACATTGATTGTTTGAAGCAAGTAAAAAAACACACTACAAATACTGTGGCTAATTTGCATAATGCAAAGCGGAATGCGACTATAATAAGAAATGCAAATTATAAATGGCTAGGATATGCAATCAAAAACGCTAGATAACAAATCGAAGTATTTGTTGATGGTAGAGGATACCGCTTCGGTAGCAGCTTTATATCGCTCGTATCTTACACCGCTCGAAATTGATATCAACATTGTCGGCACTGGCCGCGATGCAATCGAGAGTTTGAATCATCGAATCCCAGACCTTATTTTATTAGATCTACGTCTGCCTGATATGACGGGTATGGACGTACTATTTGCTGTAAAACAAAAATACCCTGAAGTTCCAGTTATCTTCATGACGGCTCACGGCTCTATCGATACCGCTGTAGAAGCGATGCGTCATGGCTCTCAAGATTTCCTTATCAAACCGTGTGAAGCCGACCGACTCCGTATTACGGTGAATAATGCGATCCGCAAAGCCACCAAACTTAAAAATAGCTCGGAACACCCGGGAAACCAGAACTACCAAGGTTTTATCGGCAGCAGCCAAACCATGCAGCAGGTTTACCGAACTATCGATTCTGCTGCATCGAGTAAGGCGAGCATTTTCATTACTGGTGAAAGTGGTACCGGTAAAGAGGTATGTGCAGAAGCCATTCATGCGGCGAGTAAGCGTGGCGATAAGCCGTTCATCGCGATTAACTGTGCCGCTATCCCTAAAGACCTGATTGAAAGTGAGCTGTTTGGCCACGTTAAAGGTGCCTTTACCGGTGCTGCGACCGATCGCCAAGGTGCTGCTGAGCTTGCTGATGGTGGAACACTGTTCCTTGATGAACTGTGCGAAATGGACTTAGAGCTGCAAACCAAGCTGCTGCGCTTTATCCAAACCGGTACTTTCCAAAAAGTCGGCTCTTCGAAGATGAAGAGTGTCGACGTTCGTTTTGTGTGTGCGACCAACCGTGACCCTTGGAAAGAAGTACAAGAAGGTCGCTTTAGAGAAGATTTATACTATCGTTTATACGTGATTCCATTGCACTTGCCGCCATTGCGTGAGCGTGGTGAAGATGTCATCGAGATCGCGTATTCTCTGCTAGGCTATATGTCGGTCGAGGAGGGGAAGGCGTTTGTACGTTTTGCTCAGGAAGTACTTGATCGCTTTAATCAATATGAGTGGCCGGGTAACGTTCGTCAGCTACAAAACGTGTTGCGGAACGTGGTGGTTTTGAATAACGGCAAAGAGATTACTCTCAACATGCTTCCACCACCGTTGAACCAACCGATTGAAAACAGTCTGCGATTGAAAGAGAAGCAGAATGAAGACATCACGGTAAAAGATATTTTCCCATTGTGGATCACTGAGAAAACGGCTATCGAGCAGGCCATTAAAGCGTGTGATGGCAACATCCCTCGTGCGGCAGGTTTCTTAGATGTCAGTCCATCGACGATATACCGTAAGTTGCAAACGTGGAATGCGAAGCAGTAATCAACAAACAATAAGAAAATAATAATGACGAAAGTATTAAATCAGCAAAAAGTTGATGAGCTTGGCGGCGAAATAGGCCAAGAGAATGTCCCGGTTTTACTGGAAATCTTTTTAGGTGAGTTGAAAGGCTACTACGAACACCTAGAGATAAATAAAGAGTCGGATACCTCTAAGTACTTGGCTGATATCAGTCATGCGCTTAAGAGCAGCGCAGCAAGCTTTGGTGCGGATTCTTTGTGTAGTTTTGCGATTAGCTTAGACGCAAAAGTGAAGCAAGCGTTGCCTGTAACCGAGATTGATTTTCAAGATATGCAAGACCTCCTGTTATCGACGTACACTGAATATCAGCAGTTGATGACGGACCTTTAAAACAGCGAGTTATTACTGAGATTAAAAAAGGAGCAGCATGCTCCTTTTTTGTTGTTTGTCGCTTGAACCTATGGCTACGCCAACTGGGCTTCAATGGCTTGTTGAAGCTTCACACGGTCGTGTCGCCAATCTCGGTTTGCCGATGCAAGATCTGTGGTCACACAATTCCATTGCACTTCTAGTTCCGGGTGAGGTTCATTGCCTAACACGATGTCTATTTTCCTTGCCTTACAGGTACGTTCACACCACTCCAATTGCTCTTGAAGCGTCATTTTCCCTGCGGGACCGTGCTCTGGTGAAAGGTTTTCAACGAAGATAACTTTTGCCTTGGTGTTCTCAGAGATTGCTTTGCCAATCTCTGGAAGGAGAAGAGGGGGCATCACACTGGTTAAAAAGCTTCCAGGGCCAAGGACAATGCAGTCTGCTTGCTCAACGGCAGCAACGGCTTCTTTGGTTGCTGGCACTTCTGGAGACAAGTCCATCATGCGCAGCTTTTCCGTCATGTCATCAACGTTGGTTTCGCCGGTAACCCAGCGGCCGTCCATTGATAGAGCCGTGAGGTCTGAAGGATGCTCAGTCATCGGCACGATATTGACATCGACCTTGAGCATATTTCGAATCAGGTTAATTGCTTCCAATGGGCGAACGGAAAGGTTGTCTAACGCCGTCAGCATTAGGTTACCCAAGTTATGACCGTCTAGCTCACCTTGACCACGAAAGCGGTATTCGAACATCATCGAACTGATTGAAGGCTCTGTGATTAATTGGTTGATACAGTTGCGTGTATCTCCCCATGCGATGCCACCTTGGCAATCTCTAATACGTCCGGTGGAACCGCCGTTATCTGTCGTTGCAACAATGCCAGTTGCGTTGTTACCAAAGTCTTTTAATGCAGCTAACATGCGACCTAAGCCATGGCCACCGCCGATTGCTACGACTTTCTTTGAAGAGTAAATATTCATTTATTGTTCTTGTTAGGTTATTACCAACTATAATTTAGGTTAAATGCTTCTCGCTATATACTCAACAAGAGTTATTTTGAGCGTTTGATACGTTTTTTTTTGCCGATGTGACCCGTTTTTTACCATCAGAGCTAGATTCACGTACAAATATTAAGTATTTTATTACTCAGCTACTGCGCGTGTGAATATAACGCTCAGTTGCCATAACTCCGAGCTCTCGCATGCTAAGTCGCACAGTGGTATTTGCTGTACCGATACGCATTAAGAGCCAGTGACATGTTGTCACAAGGGCTTAATTGGAAATGATTATGCCTCCCGTGTTTGGAAAGGTGTTCCGTGGCGCAACAATTTGAAGATAGATTCCATCGCAAGTTTTATTACTTGCGCTTGTCGGTTACAGACGTCTGTAACTTTAAATGTACTTACTGCTTGCCAGATGGTTACAAACCGTCAGGGCAAAAAAACTCGTCTTTTTTAAGTGTTCCCGAGATTAAACGCGTTGTTAAAGCGTTTGCAGATTGTGGTACCTCAAAGATCCGCATTACAGGCGGAGAGCCGAGTCTGCGTAAAGACTTTCCTGAAATCATACATACCGTTGCTTCTACTCCAGGCATCGAAAAAGTAGCCACCACAACGAATGGCTACCGCATGGAGAAACAAGTAGGGCAATGGCGTGATGCTGGTTTAACCCATATAAACGTGAGCGTGGATAGTTTAGATTCGCGCATGTTCCATCAGATCACTGGTGAGAATAAGTTTACTGAGGTTATGCGAGGCATTGATAAAGCGTTTGAGGTTGGCTTTGAACAAGTCAAAGTCAACGTCGTATTAATGAAAGACCTCAATAGTCAGGAATTACCAGCCTTCCTTAATTGGATCAAAGACAAACCTATTCAATTACGTTTTATCGAGCTGATGAAAACCGGCGAGATGGACGAGTTGTTCGATAAACATCATGTGTCTGGCGTTGCGATTCGCAACCAGCTTATTGCTAATGGTTGGCTGTTAAAAGTCAAAGCCGTTAACGATGGCCCGGCGCAAGTGTTTGTCCACCCAGACTACAAGGGTGAAATCGGTTTGATCATGCCTTACGAGAAAGACTTTTGTGAGAGTTGTAACCGACTGCGCGTTTCTGCGACCGGTAAACTTCACTTATGTCTGTTTGGCGACCATGGTGTTGAACTGAGAGATCTGATTCAAGAAGATCAACAAGAGCAAGAACTCATTGATCGAATTCAGGCTCAGCTTCAAACCAAGTCCGTTAGCCACTTCTTACACGATGGCAACAGCGGCATGACTCCAAACTTGGCGTCAATCGGCGGTTAACCCGCTACACACTCTAAAGCATTTTATCGCTCAGCTTCTTCAGGCTGGGCGAATCAGTCTAATGAAAAATT
This sequence comes from Vibrio sp. 10N.247.310.98, assembly GCF_041467395.1. Classification (NCBI taxonomy): domain Bacteria; kingdom Pseudomonadati; phylum Pseudomonadota; class Gammaproteobacteria; order Vibrionales; family Vibrionaceae; genus Vibrio; species Vibrio sp. 10N.247.310.98. The sequence goes on from NZ_JBFSUL010000011.1 coordinate 9,046, forward strand.
TATATAGGTGAACAAATGGGTCACGCAGAAAGCAAATTCCAAGCAGCAAACATCGCAGTACTAACGGTTTCAGATACTCGTACAGAAGAAAACGACACTTCAGGCGGTTACCTAGCAGAGCATGCTAAAGAAGCGGGTCACAACGTGGTTGATAAGCAAATCGTTATTGATGACATGTACAAGATCCGTGCGATCGTATCTAAATGGATCGCTGATGAAAGCGTACAAGCTATCATGATCACGGGTGGTACTGGTTTCACTTCTCGTGACAGCACGCCTGAAGCGCTTAAGCCACTGTTCGACAAAGAAGTAGAAGGCTTTGGTGAGCTATTCCGTCAAGTATCTTACGAAGAGATCGGTACTTCGACAATTCAATCTCGTGCGATTGCGGGTTTTGCTAACCACACGGTTATCTTTGCGATGCCAGGTTCTACAGGCGCTTGCCGCACCGGTTGGACTAAGATCATCAAGCAACAGATGGATGCTAGCCACCGTCCTTGTAACTTCATGCCACACCTTTCTGTATAAGGCGGTTTGAGTATGAGCCAATTTACACACATTAACGCGTCTGGCGAAGCAAACATGGTCGATGTATCGGCTAAAGCGGAAACAGTACGTGAAGCGAGAGCGGAAGCCTTCGTTCAAATGTCGGCAGAAACGCTAGAGCTGATTGTCTCTGGTAGCCACCATAAAGGTGATGTTTTCGCAACGGCACGTATTGCGGGTATTCAAGCGGCGAAGAAGACGTGGGATCTGATTCCCCTGTGTCACCCTCTGCTATTAACTAAAGTAGAAGTGCAGCTTGAAGCTATCGAGTCTGAAAACAAGGTTCGCATCGAATCTGTTTGTAAGCTTGCGGGTAAGACGGGCGTAGAGATGGAAGCGCTAACGGCTGCTTCTGTGGCTGCGTTAACGATTTACGATATGTGTAAAGCTGTTCAGAAAGACATTGTTATCGAAAACGTGCGCCTGCTAGAGAAGACAGGTGGTAAATCTGGTCACTTTAAGGTGGAGTCATGATTACAGTACTTTTCTTTGCTCAAACTCGTGAACTTGTTGGTGTGGACAGCGTTGAAGTTGATGCACAATTTAAGACGATTGAAGCGATTCGTAGTCATCTTGTGACACAAGAAGGCAAATGGGATATCGCATTGGAAGAGGGGAAGCTTCTGGCTGCACTTAACCAATCAATCGTACCTCTGACAGCTGAAGTGAAAGACGGCGACGAAGTGGCTTTCTTCCCACCAGTGACTGGAGGCTAAGCATGGATCCAAGAGTATTAGTGACAGCTGAGGACTTCTCGGTAGGCGACGAATACGACTACTTGGCTCAAGGTACAGCTGCCGGAGCGATTGTGACGTTCGTTGGTAAAGTTCGCGACATGAACCTTGGCGACAATGTGATTGGTTTGTCTCTGGAGCACTATCCGGGTATGACAGAAAAATCACTGAGCGAGATCTGTGACCAAGCTGAGGCTCGCTGGCCTATTCAGAAGATGCGTGTTATCCACCGTGTAGGTGACTTAGATATCGGCGACCAGATTGTTTACGTTGGTGTATCCAGTGCACACCGTGGTGCTGCATTTGAAGCCTGTGAATTCGTTATGGACTTCCTGAAAACCAAGGCTCCCTTTTGGAAAAAGGAACGCACGACCGAAACGACGCGTTGGGTTGATTCTCGTGATTCAGACACGAAAGCAGCGGAACGCTGGGAGAAGTAATTTCTCTTAAAGTGATGTTGCTTCAGCATTTACTCATTTGTATATGAGACAGTTAAAAACCGACCACTTAGGTCGGTTTTTTTGTACCTGCTATAAATCTATTTATAGATAATCATTGATTTGATGAATGATAATTCATTGTGGTTGCATATAAATTCAGCGCGTAATTTTGTCTTAATTGGTGCATTGGATAACCCGGTTTGGTGCAGAGCATTATGCTGTCTTGTATAAAGTGATTATCCTCACAAATAGTGTAGACGGTTTAGGTGATATGTGATGTGCAATTAGATTTCATGTGGCATTAATGTTAATTTGCGCTCAGTGTTCTAGCATAAGATGCTAAAAAAAAGTATCAACACAGATACATCAACACTAAAGGCTGTTTTTTAATTAATCCCTCTACGCAAGTCACTACTGATTTGGGGTTTTTTAGATATTTACACTGATACCTTAAGTATTTCGGAGAATTATCCGATTTTTTGCGACTTGTTTGTGGCAAATTACTTCAATGGTTGATAGTGTGTGCCTCAATCTTTGTAAGGTTTTAGATTTTTATGCTTAAAATTTGAGCTAAATAAATCTAAATCACTGCCGTTCAGTGAACCAAGCAAAGAAGTCATGGATGCAATACGGAAAACTTGGAGTTTATTAAATGTACAAGAATAAAATCACTCAGGCCCTTCTTCTAGGTGCTGGTTTGGCAGTGGCTGCCACTTCTACTCTTTCTATCGCTGCTGAAGTTCCAGCAGGCACTGAACTAGCAAAAGTTCAGGAACTGGTTCGCGGTAATGGTACTGAAGTAGCAACACTCGACCCTCACAAATCTCAAGGTGTACCAGAATCTCACGTAATTCGTGACCTTCTAGAAGGTTTAGTGAACCAAGATGGCGACGGCAATACTATCCCAGGAGTAGCTGAAAGCTGGGAAACGACAGACAACAAAACATTCACTTTCCACCTACGTAAAGACGCAAAATGGTCTAACGGCGATCCTGTAACGGCAAATGACTTCGTTTACAGCTTCCAACGTGCGGTTGATCCTTTAACTGCTTCTCCATACGCTTGGTACATGGAATATACCAAGATGGCGAATGCGAAAGACATCGTTGCGGGTAAGAAAGACAAGAGTGAACTAGGCGTTAAAGCTTTAGATGACTACACGTTAGAAGTGACTTTAGATACAGCTGTCCCATATTTCGTAATGATGATGGGTCACACAACAGTGAAGCCAGTACATAAAGCAACTGTTGAAAAATTCGGTGACCAGTGGACTAAGCCTGAAAACTTTGTTGGTAATGGTGCATTTGTTCCAAATCAATGGGTAGTTAACGAGCGTCTTGAACTAGTACGCAACGAAAATTATTGGGATAACGAACATACAGTTCTTAACAAAGTAACATTCTTACCAATCGAAAACCAAGTAGCGGAAATGAACCGCTTCCTCTCTGGCGAACTAGATTTCACATATGAAGTTCCTAACGAGCACTTCCGTCGCTTACAGAAAGAATACCCAGAAGATGTAAACATTAAGGGTAACCTGTGTACTTATTACTACCAATTTAATGCACAGAAAGCACCTTTCGACGACGTACGTGTTCGTAAAGCAATGTCTTATGCGATGGATCGTGACATCGTGACGAAAGCGATTCTTGGTCAAGGTCAAAAACCAGCTTACTTCTTGACTCCTGAAATTACTGCTGGTTTTGACCCGGTAACTCCAGAGTATGGTCAACTTTCTCAAAAAGAGCGTATTGCTGAAGCGAAGCGTCTTCTTGAAGAAGCGGGCTACACGAAGAGCAACCCACTTGAATTTAACCTGCTTTACAACACGTCTGAAAACCACAAGAAGCTTGCTGTAGCAATCGCATCAATGTGGAAGAAAGAGCTTGGTATTAACGCGAAACTCGAAAACCAAGAGTGGAAATCATATCTAGACAGTAAAGATACTGGTAACTTTGACGTTGCTCGTGCAGGTTGGTGTGGTGACTACAATGAAGCATCTTCATTCCTAACATTGATGGTTAGCCAAAATACAACTGCTGGTCAGCACTATAAGAGCGCAGACTATGACAAGATTATCGATAAAGCACTAAGCTCTACTTCAGAAGAAGAGCGTACTAAGCTATACATCGAAGCAGAAAAATTGCTAGCTAAAGACATGCCAATTGCTCCAGTCTACCAGTACGTTACAACACGTCTTGTATCACCTCAGCTAGGTGGTTACCCAGAAGGTAACGCCGAAGATAAGATCTATTCAAAAGATCTTTATATCAAAGCAAAATAACCTCCTATAAAAATAAAATATAACTAACTTAGACCTGTGTGCGAGAAATCGCACGCAGTGTCTATTTAATTTTTAATTGTCACAGACTGAAAAGAGTGAGTTTATGCTTAAATTCATTATGAAAAGGATATTCGAAGCGATTCCAACCATGTTGGTGTTGATCACTATATCTTTCTTTCTCATGCGTTTTGCACCGGGTAACCCGTTTTCGAGCGAACGCCCATTACCGCCAGAAGTTATGGCTAACATCGAAGCTAAATACGGCTTAGATAAACCTGTATTTGAACAGTACACCACGTACTTGACTAACATCGTTCAAGGTGACTTTGGTCCATCATTCAAATATCAAGATTACACCGTAAATGAGCTGATCGCAGTCGCACTTCCAGTATCTGCGAAGGTAGGTTTTATTGCCTTTATCTTTACCCTGATTATGGGAGTATCGGTCGGAACGATTGCCGCCTTGAAGCACAACACCTGGATTGACTACACCATAATGTCGACCGCTATGCTCGGGGTAGTAATGCCATCCTTCGTGTTGGCTCCAGCGCTTATTTACCTGTTCTCTCTGCACTGGAACATATTCCCAGCAGGTGGTTGGCACGGCGGTACTTATATGTACATCGTCCTGCCAGTTATCGCGATGTCTCTTCTTTACGTAGCCACATTTGCTCGTATTACTCGCGGTAGCATGATTGAAACGCTAAACAGTAACTTTATCCGAACTGCTCGTGCAAAAGGCCTAAGTTACCGTTACATCGTTCTAAAACATGCACTGAAGCCAGCACTGCTGCCTGTCGTTTCTTATATGGGACCTGCGTTTGTAGGTATCATTACAGGTTCTGTTGTTGTTGAAACCATCTTCGGCCTACCAGGTATCGGCAAGCTGTTTGTTAACGCCGCGTTTAACCGTGACTACTCGCTAGTAATGGGTGTAACCATCTTGATTGGTTTCCTATTCATCTTGTTCAACGCAATCGTTGATATTTTGCTAGCGCTAATTGACCCGAAAATTCGCTACTAACAGGGACGCATGGTTATGTTGAAGAAAAAAGAAAATTTAGAAGCGATCGAAAAGTTCTCTGAGAGCTTAGAGATTGAAGGTCGCAGTTTGTGGCAGGATGCCCGCATTCGTTTTATGCGAAACAAAGCGGCAATGGTAAGCCTGTTTATTCTTACGCTTATGGTACTGGCGGTTATCTTCTTACCGATGCTTGCTCAGTACACTTATGATGATACTGACTGGTACGCAATGCATGCAGCGCCAAGCGCGGACCACTGGTTTGGTACTGATAGCTTAGGCCGTGATTTGTACGTTCGTACTCTTATCGGTGGTCGTATCTCATTGATGGTTGGTGTGATGGGCGCATTCGTAGCGGTACTGATTGGTACGCTTTACGGTGCAGCTTCAGGTTTCATCGGCGGTCGTACTGACCGAGTGATGATGCGTATCCTAGAGATCTTGTACGCGGTACCATTTATGTTCCTAGTAATCGTCCTGGTAACGTTCTTTGGTCGTAACATCATCCTAATCTTCGTTGCTATTGGTGCGATTGCTTGGCTAGATATGGCGCGTATTGTACGTGGTCAAACGCTGAGCTTGCGTAGTAAAGAGTTCATTGAAGCCGCACACGTATGTGGTGTAAGCAAATGGAAGATCATTACACGTCACATCGTACCGAACGTACTGGGTATCGTAGCGGTTTATTCTACGCTGCTTATTCCAAGCATGATCCTTACAGAATCATTCTTATCTTTCCTTGGTCTTGGTGTTCAAGAGCCTATGACAAGCTGGGGCGCATTGCTTCAAGAAGGCTCGCAAACAATGGAAGTTGCAATCTGGCAATTAACATTCCCTGCGGCATTCATGGTAGTTACGCTGTTCTGCTTTAACTACGTAGGTGATGGTCTGCGCGACGCGCTTGATCCAAAAGACAGATAACGAAATAGCAATTAAAGGCTATAAAAGATTAAGGAAGCAATAATGAGCTTATTAGATGTCAAAGATCTGCGCGTCGAATTTACCACGCAAGATGGTATCGTAACCGCAGTAAACGACTTGAACTTCTCACTTAACCAAGGCGAAACGCTGGGTATTGTTGGTGAGTCGGGTTCAGGTAAATCACAAACGGTATTTGCACTGATGGGGCTGCTGGCTAAAAACGGCATCATCTCAGGCAGTGCAAAGTTTGAAGGCAATGAAATCCTCAACCTGCCTGAAAAAGCGCTGAACAAGGTTCGTGCTGAACAGATCGCAATGATCTTCCAAGATCCAATGACGTCACTGAACCCTTACATGAAAGTAAGTGATCAGTTGATGGAAGTACTTATGCTGCACAAAGGCATGGGTAAAGCAGAGGCGTTTGAAGAATCAGTACGCATGCTTGAAGCGGTTAAAATCCCTGAAGCACGTAAGCGTATCACCATGTACCCACACGAATTTTCTGGCGGTATGCGTCAGCGTGTGATGATCGCAATGGCACTGCTGTGTCGTCCTAAATTACTTATCGCTGATGAACCAACAACGGCACTGGATGTAACCATTCAAGCGCAAATCATGGAATTGCTGAACGAACTTAAAGATGAGTTCAATACGGCAATCATCATGATCACCCATGACTTGGGTGTTGTTGCTGGCTCATGTGACAAAGTACTTGTGATGTACGCGGGTCGTACAATGGAGTACGGCACGGTTGATGAAATCTTCTACGAGCCAAGCCACCCATATGCGGAAGGCCTGCTTAAAGCGATTCCTCGTTTGGATACCGAAGGTGAAATTCTACCGACGATTCCAGGTAACCCACCTAACTTACTTCGCCTACCAACAGGTTGTCCTTACCAAGACCGTTGTCACCGTGTAATGGACCGTTGTAAGCAAGAAGCACCGATTTTGCAGCCATTTGCTAAAGACCGTCAGCGTGCTTGTTTTTCAGATTGGGAGACTTGGACAAAATGAGTAAAGAATTACTATTAGATATTAAAGACCTGAAAGTTCACTTTAGCATTACAGCTAAGTCTGCTTGGCCTTGGGCAAAACCATCAAACCTTAAAGCGGTTGATGGTGTTGATGTTCACCTTTACGAAGGAGAGACTCTGGGTGTAGTAGGTGAGTCTGGTTGTGGTAAGTCGACTTTTGCCCGTGCGATTATCGGCTTGGTTGAAGCGACTGAAGGTCAAGTGATGTGGTTAGGTCAAGACCTAATTAAGATGCAGGAAGTGAAGCGTCGTGAGACTCGTAAAGAGATTCAGATGATCTTCCAAGACCCGCTAGCATCGCTTAACCCACGTATGTCAGTAGGAGATATTATTGCTGAGCCTCTAGAGACTTTCTTCCCTGAACTTTCTAAACAAGAAGTGAAGGACAGAGTTAAAGAGATGATGGCAAAGGTTGGTCTACTACCCAACGTAATCAACCGTTACCCTCATGAATTCTCTGGTGGTCAGTGTCAGCGTATTGGTATTGCACGTGCGCTTATCTTGAAACCTAAGATGATCATCTGTGATGAACCTGTTTCTGCACTGGATGTATCTATCCAAGCTCAAGTAGTTAACCTTCTGAAGGAGCTACAAAAAGAGCTAGGTTTGTCTTTGGTATTCATCGCGCACGATTTGTCGGTTGTTAAACACATCTCTGATCGCGTATTGGTGATGTACCTAGGGAATGCGGTAGAACTTGGCGAATCAGATGCATTGTTCTCTGATCCTAAGCACCCATACACCAAAGCGTTGATGTCTGCAGTTCCAATTCCAGACCCACGCTTAGAGCGCAGCAAAACCATTCAGATGTTGGAAGGTGATCTCCCATCGCCAATCAATCCGCCATCAGGTTGTGTGTTCCGTACTCGTTGCCCACAAGCAACAGAGGCGTGTGCGCAAACTAAGCCAACGATTCAAGGCGATGACGTTCACGCAGTATCTTGCTTGCACGTACAAGTCTAGAGCCTATTTAAAACGGTTCAGCCTGTGACAGGCTTAAGCGCGACTAGTTATTAGAGTCGCGCTTTTTTTGTCTTAGGCTTATTGGTTCGCTCAACAAGCTTCATCAAAATATTCGAACAACTAAGCCAACTTCTTCTAGTTTTGAAAAAGTTGGCTTTTTTTATACTAGAGAAAAGTTAGCATCACAGAGGTTTGGATATGGGTAAGTTAGTTGAAGGTGTTTGGCATGATGTGTGGTACGACACGAAAGAAAGCGGTGGTAAGTTTGTTCGTGAAGATGCGGGCTTTCGTCATTGGGTAGAGAACAAACCGGGCGCGCAGTTTGAGCCGGAAAGCGGCCGTTATCACTTATACGTATCGTTAGCTTGCCCTTGGGCGCACCGAACCCTTATCTTCCGCGAGCTGAAAGACCTAACCGATCACATTGACGTGACGGTTGTTTGCCCAGACATGATGAGTGAAGGTTGGCAAATGGGGTTACCTGAACCTCTATTTGGCCATACCCGCATGCACCAAATCTACACCCAAGGCAAACCGGACTATTCAGGTCGAGTCACGGTTCCTGTTTTATGGGATAAGAAAACCAACACCATTGTGAGTAACGAGTCGTCTGAAATCATTCGCATGTTTAACTCAGAGTTTAACGAGCTAACGGGTAACACCGATGATTACTACCCGTGGGAGTTGTCCAAGAAGATTGATGAGTGGAATGATTATATCTACCCAAACATCAACAACGGCGTATACCGAACCGGCTTTGCGACAACACAAGAAGCCTACGAAGAAGCGTATGACGCCTTGTTTGAAGCCTTAGACAAAGTAGATGCGCACCTTAGCGAACATCGCTATTTGGCGGGTAACGAGATTACAGAAGCGGATTGGCGCTTGTTTACCACTCTGGTTCGATTTGATGCGGTTTATGTGGGTCACTTCAAGTGTAACAAGCAACGAATTGCGGATTACAAACATATCCAAGGTTATCTAAAAGAGCTCTATCAAATAGAGGGTATTAAAGAGACTACGGATTTCTACCACATCAAGCGCCACTACTATTACAGCCACACTGGTATCAACCCGACTCAAGTGGTGCCTAAAGGGCCTGATCTGGATTTAGATTCGCCTCACGGACGTGGTTAGAATCATTAATTAATCCGCTTTTCTTCAGGCGTAAAAAAACCCTAGATAAACATCTAGGGTTTTTGCTTTCTGAAAAAGAAAATTAGTTAACTACTTTTTCTTCAGCTTGTGCAGCTTGGTCTGCTTGGATAGCCGTTAGAGCTACTGTGTAAACGATGTCGTCTACTAGAGCGCCACGAGACAAGTCATTTACTGGCTTGCGCATACCTTGAAGCATTGGACCGATAGATACTAGATCTGCTGAACGTTGTACCGCTTTGTAAGTCGTGTTACCCGTGTTTAGGTCTGGGAATACGAATACAGTCGCTTTACCAGCTACTGGAGAGTTCGGTGCTTTAGAAGCAGCAACGTTTTCCATGATAGCAGCATCGTATTGTAGAGGACCGTCGATCACTAGATCAGGACGCTTCTCTTGAGCAAGTTTCGTTGCTTCACGTACTTTATCTACGTCTGCACCCTTACCAGATTCACCAGTAGAGTAAGAGATCATAGCAACGCGTGGGTCGATACCGAATGCCGCAGCAGAATCTGCAGATTGGATAGCGATTTCAGCAAGCTGTTCAGCTGTTGGATCTGGGTTGATCGCACAGTCACCGTATACAAGAACTTGATCAGGCAGAAGCATGAAGAAGATCGAAGATACGATAGAAGCATCAGGAGCAGTCTTGATGATCTGGAACGGAGGAACGATAGTGTTCGCCGTTGTGTGAACAGCACCAGAAACTAGGCCGTCAACTTCGCCAGCTTCAAGCATCATAGTACCTAGGAATACTGAATCTTCTAGCTTCTCACGAGCAACAACTTCAGTCATACCTTTAGCGCCACGAAGTTCTACTAGACGAGCTACGTAGTTTTCGCGAACTGATGCAGAATCGATGATCTCAACGCCAGCGCCAAGCTCAACACCTTGCTGCGCTGCAACGCGACGGATTTCTTCAGGGTTACCTAGAAGTACACACGTTGCGATACCGCGCTCAGCACAGATAGCCGCAGCTTTAACTGTACGTGGCTCATCACCTTCAGGAAGAACGATGCGCTTAGCCGCTTTACGAGCAAATTCAGTTAGCTGGTAACGGAATGCTGGTGGGCTTAGACGACGGATGCCTTGAGTACCTTCAGATAGAGAATCAATCCAAGGGCCATCAATGTGGCTTGCAACGTGATCGTTAACGAACTCGATACGCTCTTTATCGTCTGCAGGAACTTCTAGGTTGAAGCTCTGTAGGTTTAGAGATGTCTGCCAAGTGTTACCTTGAGCCTTGAAGATCGGTAGACCTGAAGCGAATGCTGGTGCACAAAGGTTAGCAATGCTTTCTGGAATGTCGTAACCGCCAGTAAGCAGGATTGCGCCAATCTCAACACCGTTTTTCGCAGCAAGAGCCGCAGCAACGATAACGTCAGGACGGTCTGCAGAAGTTACTAGCAGTGAGCCTGGTTTGAAGTGCTCAATCATGTGCGGTAGAGAACGTGCACAGAAAGTGATGCTCTTAATACGACGAGTTGAGATTTCACCTTCGTTAACGATTTCAGCGTTAAGGTGCTTAGCCATATCAACCGCACGAGTTGCGATTAGATCGATGCTCCATGGCACGCAGCCAAGAACACGGATAGGGCTAGAGTTGAAGATTTGCATTACTTCAAGGTTCGCTTGCTGAGCGCTGTCTGCATCATCAAAGATTTCAGATAGGTCAGGGCGAGTACGGCCAGCCTCATCAACAGGAGCGTTAAGCTTGTTGATGATTACGCCTTTGATGTTTTTGTTCTTAGTACCGCCGAAGTTAGAACATGCTACTTCTATACGCTCTTTAAGCTGCGTAGGGTTGTCAGTACCAGGAGTCGCAACGAATACGATCTCCGCGCCAAGTGTTTTTGCGATTTCCGCGTTCACTTGGTTAGCAAATGGGTGCTTACGAGTAGGTACTAGACCTTCGATTAGCGTAACTTCTGCGTCTTTGTTGATCTTGTTGTATTGCTCAACAACAGACTCAAGAAGTTCGTCCATTTTTTCGCTACCGATCAAAGCTTCAGCTTTAGTCATTGCGATTGGCTCACCAATCTTAATGTCGCTGTTTGCGCTGATGATAGTAGACGTTAGATCTGGTTGGTTACCACCGCTGCGAGGCTGAGCGATTGGCTTGTAGAAAGAAACACTTACGCCCTTACGCTCCATAGCGCGAAGAACACCCATGCTAACACTAGTAAGACCAACACCAGCGCTTGTAGGGATAAGCATAATAGTACGTGACATTGACGAACACCTTTGACTATTGGAAATAAAAAAAGCTCAACTGCTATTCCCACCGATATTTAAATTGGGGTAGGAATAGAAGTTGAGCCCCATTTTCTTGATATGAAAAACTGACTAGCTTCGAATGAAGCTAGTCAGGAAAATCAATTAAAGACCTGCTAGTTTCGCAGTGTCTTCAGCAATTACTAGCTCTTCGTTAGTAGAGATAACCATTGCAGGGATACGGCTGTTAGCTGTAGTGATAGTACCTTCGCCGCCGAAACGAGCTTTAAGGTTAGCTTCACCGTCAACTTCGATACCGAAGATGCCTAGGCGGTTAAGAACCATTTCACGGATTGGGCCTGAGTTCTCGCCGATGCCGCCAGTGAAAGTGATTGCGTCTAGACGACCTTCTAGAGTTGCAGTGTAACCAGCTACGTACTTAGCTAGACGGTGACAGAACACGTCCATTGCACGAGTTGCTTCTTCTTTCTCACCGTAGTTGTCTTCAACGAAACGACAGTCAGAAGTCACTTCAGTTAGACCAGCAAGACCAGACTCTTTAGTTAGCATGTTGTTGATTTCTTCAACAGAGTAACCAAGTGCGTCGTGTAGGTGGAAGATGATTGCAGGGTCTAGGTCACCACAACGAGTACCCATTACAAGACCTTCAAGAGGAGTAAGACCCATAGAAGTGTCTACAGATTTACCGTTCTTGATTGCACATACAGAAGCGCCGTTACCTAGGTGACAGTTGATGATGTTAACTTCTTCAACTGGCTTGTTTAGTAGGCCTGCAACTTCACGAGTGATGAATAGGTGAGAAGTACCGTGCATGCCGTAACGACGGATGCCGTGCTCTTTGTACAGGTTGTACGGTAGAGCGTATAGGTAAGACTCAGAAGGCATTGTTTGGTGGAACGCAGTGTCAAAAACAGCAACGTTTTGTAGACCAGGGAAGTTCTGTTGAGCCGCTTCGATACCGATAAGGTGAGCAGGGTTGTGAAGAGGTGCGAAAGTCGCAGCGTCTTGAATACCCTTAAGAACTTCATCAGTGATAAGTGCAGAAGAAGTGAACTGCTCGCCACCGTGTACGATACGGTGACCGATAGCGCCAAGGTTAGCTTTAAGCTCAGGCTTAGAAGCAAGAATAGTTTCTACCATGAAAGATAGTGCTTCTACGTGAGCTGCGCCCGCGCCTAGTTGTGCTTCATGCTTGCCATCAAGTTTCCACTTCATACGAGCTTCTGGAAGACCTAGACACTCAGCAAGACCAGTTAGGTGCTCTGCACCTGTTTCTGCATCAACAACAGCGAATTTAAGAGAAGAACTACCACAGTTTAAAACTAAAACTAGCTTAGACATTAATGACTACCTGTTTATTTTTCTGATCGAAATCAGTTAAGGATGAAAATTAATCTCAAGAATAGTCGAAGCACATAGGCTTGCGTACTAACCTTGGTCAAAAAAACGTTAATTTCCGTATAAAGTGAAAGCGCTCTTTATCAAAAAGAGGCTTGTGCATTCCTTGCAGAAGTCTTCTCAAAGTTGCTTAAATTGTAAATAAGGGCAACAATGAGATTGAGGTCTGCAAATAATAGCGATATTGTGCAAATATAACAAAAAAATTTGAAAGAATATTATTTTTCGTCAAATTTTTGTGTTTTTAGTTGATGATTTCAACTTTTTTTTAATGGGAGACTCATATGAGCAATAGAGTTGGTTTAGCTAGTAGTTTAAAAGATGGCCAAAAGTACATGGATCTCTGGCCCGTCCGAAAAGAGTTAAACGCGATCTTCCCAGAACAACGCATTATTAAAGCGACCCGTTTTGGCGTGAAAGTGATGCCTGCGATTGCCGCTATCAGTGTTCTTACACAAATGGTCTTTAATAATTACCAAGCGATGCCACAGGCTGTGGTTATGGCTTTGTTTGCGATCAGCTTGCCGCTACAAGGTATGTGGTGGTTGGGCAATCGCTCAAATACACAACTTCCGCCGGCGCTAGTATCGTGGTACCGCGAACTGCATGAAAAGATCACTGAAACGGGTTTTGCGTTAGAGCCTATGAAGCCGCGCCCTCGCTATAAAGAATTGGCAATCATTTTAAATCGTGCCTTTCGTCAGTTAGATAAATCCTCAATGGAGCGTTGGTTCTAAAGAATCCCAGCTCTCCCTCTTGTCTGAGAACAACTATTCATCTTCTATAGCTTGTTCTCAGATTTGCTCCTCTTTTTGTTACCTCGCTTACTTTCCGTTTAGCTTACCTGTCCTTATTCACTTGGTTTCTTACCTTCCTCCGAAGTCAATATAACCTTTCTCACATAACTCGAGCCTTGTTGTATTTTTGTTAAATATCACTTCAAGTTATCAATGGTTACTGGTAATAATGTCAATAGTGATTTTGATGTTGTTCTCTTTGAGCGAGTAATGACGGGTAGAGCTTGATTCAGGGAGCGATAATGAGTTCTGTAAGAAAGGTATTGGCAGCGGTTTTAAGTTGCTTGATGTTGCTATGGACTGGCAATGCAATGGCAAACGTTGCCAAAGTGTCGGTTTCACAAGTTGTTGACCATCCAGATCTGAATGCGACACGTTTAGGGCTTCTTGAAGGATTGAGAGCCAATGGTTATGAACCCGGTAAGAACTTAGAATTCTCCTATGAAATGGCGAATGGTAACCCGGCTCAGGCAGCCAAGATTGCCAGAGAGCTCGTCAGTGAAAATCCACATGTACTTGTTGGTATCGCGACACCGACTTCACAAGCCTTAGTGTCGGCGACTCGCTCGATTCCTATCGTGTTTACCGCGGTTACGGATCCTATCGGCGCTAGGCTCGTTAAACAATTAGAAAAGCCGGGGCGTAATGTCACGGGGCTTTCTGACTTATCTCCGATCACTCAGCATGTGTCATTAATCAAAGAACTGCTCCCTGAAGCTAATTCAATCGGTGTAGTTTACAACCCAGCAGAAGCAAATGCCGTTGCGTTAGTTGGGTTATTGAGAAAGGCAACTCGAGATTTCGGTTATACACTTCACACCGAAAAAGCGCTGACTGTTGACGATGTCGAAGCAAAAGCAGAATCCATTGCTAAGAAGTCCGATGTTATCTATGCCTTGACCGATAATACGGTTGCAAGCGGCATGGAGGGTCTTATCAAAGCGGCTAACCATGCAGATACGCCAGTCGTCGCAGGCGCCACATCTTATGTCGGAAAGGGAGCGATTGCTGGTTTAGGTCTAGATTATTATGATGTTGGGGTTCAGACCGCGGATTATGTCGCAGCCATTTTGGAAGGACAGAAGCCCGGGAAGTTGAGTGTCAAAACTGCGCAGAGCTCTCAGCTGGTGGTCAACCTAGATGCTGCTCGTGAGCTTGGCGTGACAGTGCCTCAATCTGTGATTGAGCGTGCGGTCATTAGCCGGTGAATTGAGTTTGGTGTTAGGTGAGCTAATAGGCCATAAGTCATATTATTAACAGCATTGAAATGGGCTCAGATAACAAACTCACCTGCTCTATATGTTGGCGCTTCTCTATTTTATTCATTTGTAAGCGGTTATTTGACCGTTAGGTGTGTCGTTAATATCAATTTACATTATTTTACGTCGAGCGAATTGCCGATTAATGTAATAATATTAATGGGGAAAATGAAAATAGCTGAACGCTAAGAGCACATTATATGAAAGTAAATAGGCACTTTAGCCTAACCTTTGTTTTCGGGTTTCCCGCTGTGATCGCCGCGATGTTACTTGGCCTAATAGGAAAGAATCATTTTGACGCGGTAGAAAAAGATATCAGTAGTGAGTTTCATCGTATTGAAGATGTGTTCAAAAGAACCACAAAAGTGGCGACAGCCCTAGACTACAGCTTCTCCAACTATTATAAATCAGGAAACCCTCTCTTTCTTGATCACAACAAACATGTTGTGGATGGTCTTTGCCAAATCTGGCCTATTGATGTATTGCTACTTGCCGACGGTAAAACCTCAGACATTCCCTCTGTCGATATCGACTATATGCTAATTGGTCAAGAGTCTCTTTGTTCTGAAAGCAGTGATAGTTATAAGAGCGCGTCAGAAAAAATAGCGTTAGCTCCTATTCTTTCATTTTTATCCCAGCTTGATGAATACCATGCCGGCGTGCACTTTATTGATACGAGCGGCTATGTGATCTCTTCACCTGAAGGTTTTGCCAAAGGGCTGAGCAAAGAGTTACTCTCGACCATAAAGAGTCGTCCTTATTGGCAGAAAACAGCCAACAACCCTGACCAACTCACCCTTTCAGGCCCTGGTTATCGTTTTGATTCCCTTGACCGTATAATCAGTATGACGATCCCTGTATTCCATAAAGGCGTTCACCAAGGGATGCTGTCGGTGGATATTAATGCTGACAAGCTGCTCGCAAACTCGAATGAGCATCTTGCAGGTCGGATCGATATCATTGATACCACTTTAGCGACTCCGGTAGATTCTGCGGCGTTTTATCACGAGATCAAACTGGATGGTGTCTCGTCTCACCATGCGATGTATTACAAATTAGACATCGCGAAAGAGGTTGAGCACTTTTTCGTCTACGAGAAAGACAGCCTTATTGTTGCCATCATTGTGTATCTGTTCTCAGTAACCATCTTCTTCTACGTCAATTCCAATATTGAACGTGGTTACTTCAAAGATCTCGCAGCCAAAGACCCTATGACAGGGTTATTGAATCGTCGTGGCTTAGAAGCGTTCTGGCGCAGTGTAGAGCACGATCAACTGTTTGCATTAACCGTCTTCGATATTGATGATTTTAAGTCAATTAACGACACCTACGGCCACGATAAGGGGGATGATGTGATTCGTTATATGTCGCGTCAGATCAGCAACAGTATTCGAAGCAGTGACGTTGCAGCACGGTTTGGCGGTGAAGAGTTTGTCGTTTATATGAAAGGCGAAGATCGTGAAACTTTGATGAGAACATTAGAGCGAGTGAAGAATGCGATTTGTTCCACTTCAGCCGACATTATTCCAAATGGATTTACGGTGTCTGGCGGTGTCTGCATTGTTGAAACTGAGCAAAGTAAACTTAACTTCGATGAGATATTTAAGTACGCCGATGAAAAGCTGTACGTGGCTAAGACGACGGGTAAAGACCGTCTTAAATTTTAACCACGTTATTGAATCGATGCTTTGTATGAAAATGAAAATGAAAATGAAAATGAAAATGAAAATGAAAATGAAAGAGGGAAGAGCGAACGTGTCTACCAAGCAAAGCTTATTTGCACCGGTAAACACGTTTGTAGCGTTGGGTATTTAACCCTAAACATAATCTTAAACAGGTTGGCGGCGTTCTTCTTGATAACGCTGAAGGCGTTCTACAATCGGTGGCGCCTTTTTGAAAGTACGAATTTCTTTAAACAGTTCGTTCGCTTCAGGGTAGCCTTTACTTAGATAAACAAACCACTGCTTCACTCTATTGGGGTAGTACATGCCTTTGTCCCCTTTAATTTGAAACTCTGAATAGCGCAGCAAAAGTTCAATGACTTTATCCCACGGCATTTTCTGGTGGTTGTGCTTAACGACGTTACCAAGGTTTGGAATATTGAAAGCACCACGGCAGACCATTAATGAATCGACGCCTGTTGCTTCTATGCAATCTTGACCATCTTGATAGTTCCAGATCTCCCCATTAGCAATCAACGGCAGAGATGTTTTTTCTCTTATTTGATTGATGAAGTCCCATTTGATTTCGCTGGCTTTATAGCCGCCAACTTTGGTTCTTGCATGCACGGTGAGTTCGTCAGCTTTGGCTTGTTCGATGGCATCGACGATTTCAAAGCACTCTTCCGGATGCTCCCAACCTAATCGAATCTTTGCGGACACAGGAATGTGTGCCGGTACCGCTTCTCGACAGGCGTTCACCACTTGATAGATGAGCTCTGGCTCTTTTAGCAATGAAGCGCCACCATTACTTTTGTTGACCGCTTTTGCTGGGCAACCAAAATTAAGATCGATCCCTTTCGCGCCTAAGCTAGCAGCTTGAAAAGCATTCTCGGCCATCCAATTTGGGTGTTGCCCTAGAAGTTGGAGATGGATTGGCACACCAGCCATGGTCTGAGAGCCTTGATGTAGCTCAGGGCAAATACGGTGGAACACATGCGGGGGAAGAAGTTGATCTACGACGCGCACAAACTCTGTCACACAGAGATCGTAATCATTAATCTCTGTGAGAATTTCACGCATTAGGTGGTCTAGAACGCCCTCCATAGGGCCAAGTATTACGCGCATGTTGCTTTACCAAAACTGAATGAACCGAATAATTCGAGGCGTGATTGTACGGTGTGCTTACAGAATTGTCACTATGAGTGTGGTGCATGTCTTAATGATGGTTTCGTCTCTTAATAGCGACATCTTTGGGAGGATGGCGTTATAATATCGAAAATGCCCAATATCCAGAGCTTTCATGACATATCAATTATTAAGCCTACCAGAATCAATCACTGACATTACTCCGCAGTTTATGGAAGGTGCAATCCTTGCCTCTAACTTAGCGACCAAACCACTCGATCCAGAAGAGTGGCTGGTTATCGTTGCGCCTGAAGCGGGTAAAGAGCTGGTAACAACGGTGACAGAACAGATTAATCGCCAGCACAACCTGATTCAGCGTAATGAATACCTATTAACAGACGTACTGGCTGAAGGTGACTTTAACGAACAGTTCGCTGATTTTTCTGAAGGCTTCATGATGGTTTGGCCAACAGTGGAAGAGCAGTGGCAGAGCGTGACAGTCGCGGATGGTACTCTGCGCATGTTGCAAGCGCTCTTAACCACCTTGATGCTTGCGATTGATGAAGAGCAAACTCAACAACAAATGATCGCTGCAGGGCTTACTAACCCACCATCGCTTGCCGATTTAGTGGGTCAAGTCGATCTGATGATCTCAGAAGTGGCAATGGCAGCGGATGAAGCTATGTTGGGCAATAAGTCCCAGAGCGTGAACCCGTTTAAAGACATTGGTCGAAACGACCTTTGCCCTTGTGAAAGCGGCAAGAAGTTTAAACAATGCTGCGGTAAAAGCAGCTAATCACGGCTTGTTGAGTAACTTAGTTTGTGTGAATAACAGACTCTCTTAATATGTTCAAAAGCTTAAGTAATAAAAAAGTCGACCTCGTGGTCGACTTTTTTGTTGTCCAAGTGTCAACGGCTTACTGCAAGTCTTTTTTCGACTTCACAAATTGAGAAATAACCACAATACCGAAAGCAACCAAGTTACCTGCAAAGATAATTACTAGCCACTGAGGCATAGAAAGATCGAAGAACTGCCACACAACCTTGCTGCAATCGCCGTAAGCCTCAAACATCCACGGAGCCCATTGGTTTAAAGGCGCCCAGCTAGGGAAGGTTACGAATAAGTCGCAGGTTGCGAAAGGGGACGGATTGAACTGGTAATCGACGTGCTCTAAAGCAAGCATCAAACCTTTGTATGCGCCAAATCCCCAGCTAGCAAGGCCTAACCAGCGTGATATTGGGTTATTCGGGGCAATCGCACCAATCATGGCGGCAACACCGATAGCGAGCATAGCAACGCGCTCATAGATACACATCACGCAAGGACCAAGCATCATCACGTGTTGGAAGAAGAGAGCGCACGCTTCAAAAAAGACAATAAAAGCCAACAGTAAAAGCCAAGATAAACGTCCCTTAGAGAAGTCTTTGATCATTGCTAAAAAGTTCACGAATTGAATCCTGTCTATAAAATAAAAAAGCCCTGATTACTCAGAGCTTTTTATCTTGGATAAGTTTCCTAATCAACTAATATTTTTGATTAGTTAGTTATAGTTATTGTGGTTTGCGACACAGTGTTTAGCTTAGTGACCACCAGAGATAACTGGAGCGACGACTTCACCAGTGCGTTGAATGATCCAACCAGCATCGTAGAACCATGCTGTCATTGGCTCTACGATGAACACAATGCCTGCTAGGCCAACCAGTGCCAATACGATGGTGTATGGCAGCGCCATGATAACCATGCGACCGTAAGACAATCGAATTAACGGAGCAAGTGCTGATGTTAATAGGAATAGGAATGCAGCTTGGCCATTTGGTGTAGCAACAGAAGGTAGGTTAGTACCAGTGTTGATAGCAACAGCAAGTAGGTCAAACTGGTCACGAGTGATAATGCCTTCAACCAGTGCAGTTTTCACTTCGTTGATGTAAACCGTACCTACGAATACGTTATCTGAAACCATCGACAAGATACCG
Organism: Vibrio sp. 10N.247.310.98; assembly: GCF_041467395.1. Taxonomy (NCBI): domain Bacteria; kingdom Pseudomonadati; phylum Pseudomonadota; class Gammaproteobacteria; order Vibrionales; family Vibrionaceae; genus Vibrio; species Vibrio sp. 10N.247.310.98. The sequence goes on from NZ_JBFSUL010000011.1 coordinate 28,591, forward strand.
TTGGCAACATAGAAGAGTGCGAGCTGTGCGCCTTTATCTTCAACGTGAAGTACAGCATCGATTACTGGCTTAAATAGAGCTTGGTCGATGATCACAGCAACAACAGCGAAGAAAACGGCAAGAAGTGCAGTAAATGGCAGCGCTTCTTCAAAGGCTTTACCCATAGAGTGTTCTTCAATAACACCCGTAAATGCTGTAGCTAAGATGATCACAGACAGGCCAATCAAACCTACTTCAGCAACGTGAAGTGCAAGGCCGACGATAAGCCAAACTGCGATTGCACTTTGAACCCATAGTTTTGCTACGTCTTGCTTTGTGCGGTTTGCACGTTCTTTGTTGTCAAACTCAACTAAGATTTGGCGAACATTCATTGGTAGTTGAGCACCGTAACCAAACACTTTGAATTTCTCGACAAGTGCACAAGTTAAAATACCGCAGAAGAAAACAGGTAGTGTTACTGGCAGCATACGGATGATAAATTCACCGAACTCCCAACCTGCTTGCTTAGCAATTACCAAGTTTTGTGGTTCACCTACCATGGTCATTACACCACCCAGTGCTGTACCCACACCAGCGTGCATTAGCAGTGAACGTAGGAAAGCACGGTAGTTTTCTAGGTCATCACGAGTTAGCTCTGAGATCTCTTCATCATGAGTATGATCGTGCGAAGACGTTGTGCCCTTGCCTGATGCAACCTTGTGGTAGATAGAGTAGAAGCCGACCGCAACGCTAATAACTACGGCGATTACTGTTAGTGCATCTAGGAATGCTGATAAGAAAGCGGCAGCAACACAGAAGGCAACGGAGAGTAAAATTTTAGATTGGATGCCAAGCAAGATCTTCGTGAAAATGAACAAAAGCAGTTCTTTCATGAAGTAAATGCCAGCAACCATGAATACGAGCAAGAGTAATACAGGAAGGTTTGCTTGCAGCTCGTGATAAACCATTTCTGGTTTGGTCATGCCAATGGCGACTGCTTGAATAGCTAATAGACCACCCGGTTGAAGTGGGTAGCATTTGAGAGCCATAGCTAGAGTGAAAATAAACTCAACCACCAATAGCCAGCCCGCAACAAATGGGTCAACTAGGAAGAAAACAAACGGGTTGATGATTAAAAAGGAAATGATGGCAAGTTTATACCAATCAGGAGCTTTACCAAGGAAGTTCTTGATAAAAGCGTTTCCGAGAGACATCGGCATGTTAATACTCTTTTATGTTGATTATGAATAGACAAGCAATACAACATTTTGAGAATCGAGCTATAGAAATTGTTAAAAACTATGACTAACAGTGACTTAGAAAAACTACATTCCATGTAATGTTCTGTGGTCTTGCCAAGTCACTCCCTTAGAAACTCAAGCACTGCTTATTTTTGAGCGCAACTTTACTCTTAGATAACATTTAGTCAACAGGAAAAGCCCTGTAGCCCTAAAAATACCTCTTTTTTGTTGAGAAACGCGATCAAAGTAGCGCAAGCATACCACTTAAAATGTGATAAAAACCGACTAGAATCAATATTTCAGCGAAATGATTGAAAATTACAGAATAACGACGGCTTATATATTATTATTACAACTTAATATTGCAAATTAATAGCTTTAAAAATATGACCAATCACATTGATTTTAAAGAAAAATTGTTGTGTTAACGGTTTGTTTAAATGGTGGTTTAGAGTCGCTTGCTTTACAAACCTGAGGTGCAAACGTGTGCTGAACTTTAGAGTTATAACTCTAACGGTGTTTAGGGTGAGTAAAATTTTTGAGGGTGTTTCCGCTAGGTGTGAACTAGTGGTATGATGAGTAAATTAGAACAGAATAATTAAATTGGATTGAAGTGTAGATGGTCATTAAGGCGAAGAGCCCGGCAGGATTTGCAGAGAAGTATATCATTGAAAGTATTTGGAATGGCCGTTTCCCTCCAGGTTCTATCTTGCCCGCAGAGCGTGAGCTTTCTGAGCTGATTGGTGTTACACGTACTACGCTTCGTGAAGTACTACAACGTCTTGCTCGTGATGGTTGGTTGACAATCCAACATGGCAAACCAACTAAAGTTAACCAGTTTATGGAAACCTCAGGTCTTCATATCCTTGATACGCTAATGACGTTGGACGTTGATAACGCAAGCAAAATGGTAGAAGACCTGCTTGCTGCTCGTACTAATATCAGCCCGATCTTTATGCGTTATGCATTCAAAGCAAACAAAGAAGCTTCAGAGCGTACTATCAGTAACGTGATTGAATCTTGTGAAGCGCTACTTGCGGCACCAACTTGGGATGAGTTCCTAGAATCGTCGCCATACGCTGACAAGATCAAACAAGCGGTAAAAGAAGATTCAGAAAAAGATGAAGCGAAACGTCAGACGATCTTAATCGCGAAGACTTTCAACTTCTATGATTACATGCTTTTCCAACGTTTGGCATTCCACTCAGGCAACCAGATTTACGGCCTGATCTTTAACGGTGTGCGTAAACTTTATGACCGTATCGGTAGCTACTACTTCTCTAACCCAGAAGCACGACGTTTAGCGATGGACTTTTATAAAGAGTTGTTCATTATCTGTGAAAGTGGCGAGCGCGAAACTTTGCCATTAGTGATTCGTAACTACGGTATCGCAAGTGCACAAGTTTGGAATGAAATGAAAACGACATTGCCGACGAACTTCACTGAAGACGACAGCTAAGCCATAGGTTTACTATTGTTGTTCCTGTTTAGTCAGTGACGTAAAGAAAACGAAAAAGCGGCGAGATAATTCAATTATCTCGCCGCTTTTTATTTATCTGTCGTTACTAGAAAATTATCAGTGGGTCAGTTACTTACCTATGACGAGTAATTTATCTATGTGTAGCAACTTAAAATTTATCTAGGAGTAGTAACTTAACCCGTAAACTCTTCTGAGTCTGGACGGTTGGTAAATTGCACACCGTTTAGAAAATCGCAAAGTAGTTGGTCTTCACACACTTTGTAGTTTTTGTTTTCTGGCTTGCGGAAGTAAGCGCCGATTTCGTACTTGCTCAAGCTAATGCCAACCACTTCTAGTACGTCCAAAACATCTTCTGCTTTCATGTTCAATGCGATACGAAGCTTCATGAAGATCATGTTGTTCGTCAGTGCAACTTCAGGTTTAGGTTGCTCGCCTTCTTTTTTGCCACGCTTAAGGTTGATGAAACCATTTAAGAATACCGCTAACTCTTTATCTTTCATCTTAGAGCATGACTTGTCGTTGTCATCTTTTAGCCAGTTAATCACTTGGTCATGAGCAACAGTCACATCAGCTTGTTCGATAGCTTTGATGATTTGTGCATTTTTAAGGTTTAGTGCGTGTTGAATACGACGCAAGATTTCGTTGTTAGTCACTGGGGATTCCTAAAAAGGGTTTTAGAGTAAAGAGGTGTTGGTTTAGCCTATTTTTGTCGACGAACCAATTTCTACTCTACATAGCATAGTTGACGGCGACTCTAACAGAGAACGTTAATTTTCGGTAGATATAAAAAATCCCCAATGCTGATTAACTCTTTCAAGTCAAAAATGCATTAGGGATTTAGTGATGAGTGCTTGTTATCTGACAGGAGCCAGAATTACATTACACGCATACCAGGTTGAGCACCTTCGTGTGGCTCAAGGATCCATAGGTCGCTGCCGCCAGGACCCGCTGCTAGGATCATGCCTTCAGACATACCAAACTTCATCTTACGAGGTTTTAGGTTTGCTACCATTACAGTTAGCTTGCCTTCTAGCTCTTCAGGTTTGTATGCTGATTTGATGCCAGAGAATACTTGGCGAGTCTCACCACCGATGTCCAGTTGGAACTTCAGTAGTTTGTTCGCTTTTGGTACTTCTTCACAAGAGATGATACGAGCGATACGCATGTCTACTGCTGCAAAGGCATCGAACTCAATCTCGTCTGCGATTGGCTCTTTGTCTAGCTCAGTTTGGCTTGCTTGCTCTTTTTCAGCTTCTGCTTTTTCTTTCGCTGCTGCTTCAGCGGCTGCATCTTCTTTAGAAGACTCAACCATTGCTTCCACTTTCTTAGGGTCAATGCGGTTGAATAGCGCTTTGAACTTAGTGATCTCGTGATCAGTTAGCGGAGTAGCAATCGCTTCCCACGTTAGCTCTTCGTTTAGGAAAGCTTCAGTGCGAGCTGCAAGCTCTGGCATCACTGGTTTCAGGTAAGCCATCAGTACGCGGAATAGGTTAATACCTACAGAAGAAACTTGTTGAAGCTCAGCTTCTTTGCCTTCTTCTTTAGCAAGAACCCAAGGTGCTTTTTCGTCGATGTACTGGTTAGCTTTATCCGCTAGTGCAGTGATTTCACGGATAGCACGGCTGAATTCACGAGTTTCGTATAGCTCACCGATACGCTCAGCAGCAGCAACGAATTCGTTGTATAGCTCAGGCTCTGCAAATTCAGCAGCTAGCTTGCCTTCAAAACGCTTAGTAATGAAGCCAGCGTTACGAGAAGCTAGGTTAACAATCTTGTTTACTACGTCAGCGTTTACACGTTGAGTGAAGTCTTCAAGGTTAAGATCTAAGTCATCGATGCGGCTGTTTAGTTTCGCAGCGTAGTAGTAACGTAGACACTCAGGGTCTAGGTGGTTTAGGTACGTGCTTGCTTTGATGAATGTGCCTTTCGACTTAGACATCTTCGCACCGTTCACTGTTACGTAGCCGTGTACGAATACGTTGTTTGGCTTACGGAAACCTGCGCCGTCTAGCATTGCTGGCCAGAATAGGCTGTGGAAGTAAACAATGTCTTTACCGATGAAGTGGTAAAGCTCAGTTGTGCTGTCTTTCTTCCAGTATTCATCGAAGTTTAGATCGTCACGTTTGTCACATAGGTTCTTGAAAGAAGCCATGTAGCCAACAGGTGCGTCTAGCCATACGTAGAAGAACTTGTCTTTTTCGCCTGGGATTTCAAAGCCGAAGTAAGGTGCATCACGTGAGATATCCCACTGTTGCAGACCAGACTCAAACCATTCCTGCATTTTGTTTGCAGTTTCATTCTGTAGAGAGCCTGAACGAGTCCACTCTTTAAGCATGCTTTCGAACTGAGGTAGGTCGAAGAAGAAGTGCTCAGAGTCTTTCATTACTGGAGTTGCGCCAGAAACCGCTGATTTAGGGTTAATTAGCTCAGTTGGGCTGTATGTCTCACCACAGTTATCACAGTTATCACCGTACTGGTCTTCTGACTTACACTTAGGGCAAGTACCTTTTACGAAGCGGTCTGGTAGGAACATCTCTTTCTCAGGGTCGAAAAGCTGAGAAATAGTACGGCTAGAAATGAAGCCGTTCTTTTTAAGTTCTAGGTAGATGTGAGAAGCCAGTTCACGGTTCTCGTCGCTGTGTGTGCTGTGGTAGTTATCAAAGCTGATATCAAAGCCAGCGAAGTCTTTTTGGTGCTCTTCACTAACAGCAGCGATCATCTCTTCTGGCGTGATACCCATCTGTTGAGCTTTAAGCATAATTGGCGTGCCGTGAGCATCGTCAGCACAGATGAAGTTTACAGTGTTGCCACGTAGACGCTGGTATCGAACCCAGATATCAGCTTGGATATGCTCAAGCATATGGCCAAGGTGAATAGAGCCGTTAGCGTACGGAAGCGCACAAGTTACCAAAAGTTGTCTTGGATCAGTTGCCATACTTAATAATTCGCTTTTTTGATAGGTATAAATTTGAGAGGTAATACTACTTTATAACGTGTGATACGCCAAGGTATCAGACTAAGGATTCCCCTAGTTTTTTAGGGGTTCAGTCTTCATCTCGTGGGTGATAGCATAAATAAAAAAAGGAGTCCCAATGCGTAACTTTACTTCTAAGCAAGATTTCTGTTCATGGTTGAATGAGTTCGAGTCACCAATCCTCATCCCAGAGTGGGCGCTACACCAAAATATTGTATCGGTTGATCCGCGTGGATCATTTATTATCACCTTACCTTTTGCCGCTAATCAGCTTGCGGTTGAATTGGAACAGTGGATTCACTCTCAGATTGAACAACAGCTTGTTAGCGCTTTTCAGTTTGAAGTGAAGGTGAAGCCGTCTGCGTTAGAAACCACGGTTGCGACACCATTGAAGGGGGTGAAGAACATCATCGCCGTGACATCTGCAAAGGGTGGGGTGGGTAAATCGACCACTTCAGTCAACCTTGCTTTGGCTTTATCTAAGTCTGGTTCAAAAGTGGGTTTGTTGGATGCGGATATCTATGGTCCTTCTGTACCTATGATGCTTGGCCAATTAGATGCGAAACCAGAAGTCCAGAATAACAAGTGGATGATGCCAATCGAAGCACACGGCATTTTCACGCATTCAATTGGTTACCTTGTATCGAAGGATGACGCTGCGATTTGGCGTGGTCCGATGGCGGCAAAAGCGCTAGGTCAGCTTGTGAATGAAACGGTATGGCCAGAGCTGGATTACCTGGTTATCGATATGCCACCGGGCACGGGTGATATCCAATTAACTCTATCTCAACAAATTCCGGTAACCGGTGCGGTGGTTGTGACTACTCCTCAAGATCTAGCATTAGCAGACGCACGTAAAGGTGTTGCGATGTTCGATAAAGTGAGTGTGCCTGTAGCAGGCTTAGTTGAAAACATGAGCTACCATATATGTAGTCACTGTGGTGAGAAAGAGCATATCTTTGGTGCTGGTGGTGCCGAAGCTATGTCAGAAGAGTTTTACCTCGATATTTTGGCACAGATCCCTCTTCATATTGATGTGCGAGAAGATATCGATGCAGGTTGCCCGACGGTGATTCGTCGTCCAGATAGTGAACATACACGTCACTACTTAGAGCTTGCAGAGAATGTGGCTGCGAAGATGTTCTGGACCGGCAAGGCGAGACCAGAAGCGATTAACTTTTCTTTGGTTGAATAGCGAAAGATAATCAAAAAGTTGTGTTAATCATGTTGGATTAGATAAATAGCGGTTGGATTTAGGCTGATAGCCATTGGGGTTGTGCAAATAGTTGTAGGCAAGTTATTTGAAAGCAAACGATTGCATTCATTAAATGCATTGATATCATCAATTTGACTGCAATTAGCTAAAATGGCGACTAGAATCTATGTGCTTTAGCCCCTATAATCAGGCGGTTTATCTCTTCCCACCACCAAACCATATCGGGTGCAAAATTAATGTCTGATAATAATCAATGTGTCATCGTAGGTATCGCTGGCGCTTCAGCTTCAGGAAAAAGTCTGATTGCTAGTACAATTTATAATGAATTGCGCGAAAAAGTAGGCGACCATCAAATTGGTGTTATCACGGAAGATTGCTATTACAGCGACCAAAGCCACTTGAGTATGGAAGAGCGTGTTAAAACTAACTACGATCACCCAAATGCACTAGATCATGATCTTTTATGTGAACATCTACAGCAGCTAATGAGTGGCAACGCCGTAGAAGTTCCTGAATACAGCTACACAGAGCACACACGTACTTCTGAAACGACTACACTTACTCCAAAGAAAGTGATCATTTTAGAGGGTATTCTGCTTCTAACAGACCCGCGTCTTCGTAAACTAATGCACGCAAGTGTGTTTATGGATACACCATTAGACATCTGTCTATTACGCCGTGTTAAGCGTGATGTAGAAGAGCGTGGTCGTACAATGGACACTGTACTTAAGCAATACCAAGAAACAGTACGTCCAATGTTCATGCAGTTTATCGAGCCTTCAAAACAACATGCAGACATCATCGTTCCTCGTGGTGGTAAAAACCGTATTGCGATTGATGTGCTAAAAGCGCACATTGCGAAGTTGTTGAAGTCTTAATCGAATAAAATTTTGCCTAAGTGACTCACTTAGCTTTATTTTTTACCGAATCAGTGGCACTTTTATAGTGCCACTTTCTTTTGGAATCTAAGCAAGGAATATGCGGATGAAGAAACTACTCATTTTCATAGCTGTACCAGTGTTTGTTGTCGTTGCAGCAATTCTGGCACTAGTGCTGTTAGTGAATCCCAACCAATTTAAGCCATTAATTGTCGAACAAGCCCAAAAACACACAGGCCTAGAGCTAGTGATCGAGGGTGATATCAGCTGGCAATTCTTCCCATCCATTGGCTTTGAACTTGGTCAAACTGAATTACGCAACCCTGAAGGTTTTACGCAACCTAACCTATTTAAGGTTGATACCGTTGGCGTTGACGTTTCGGTTACTCCGCTATTTAGCAACCAACTAGAGATCGGCAACATTACTCTAGATGGTGCAGAATTCTATTTAGAAACGCTTAAAGATGGTCGCAAGAACATTGATGCACTAACGCAAGCGTCAGCGCCTCAAGAATCTGAGCCTGCAGCAGGCACAAGTTCTGAATCAGCGCCTGCCCCTCAAGAGCAAACTACCACAGACGCATCGGGTTGGACGATCAACCTTGCAGGCGTAACTGTATCAAACGCATTGTTTGAAATGGACGACAAGCAAGCGGGTTCATTCACTAAGCTATACGATGTGTCTTTGAATCTTTCTGAGTTTGCCGTTGATACATGGACAACCGCGACATTTGCGGCTTCTGGTGAGAACAATCAACAGAAGTTCTCTGCACAAGGCAGTGCAGAATTCAAATTAGCTGAAGGCTTTGCAAGTTACGCACTTCGTAATATCGACTTAAACGCTAAGTTCAATGATCCAGCGACGTCGATTGAGTCAGCAAAAATTGGCTTGAATACGTTTGAGTTCGATAAGGTAAACCAACTGACTTACGCTGTAATCGGTAATGCAGCTGGCCTTGACCTTGATCTTAAAGGTGGCGGTGAACTTACTGTTGATAGCGCGATTTCAAAAGTAACGCTGAACAAGTTAACGTTAGACTCAACATTCAAAGGCGACACGCTTCCTCAGTCTCCAATGAAAGTCGACATGCTGTCTGACTTAAGCTTCGATCTTAACAAGAGCCACCTGAGCTTTGTGTTAGAGAAGCTACAAGCTAACGCTATTGCATTAGACGGTAAAGCAGACGTAATCCTATCTGAAATACCAAAGGTTCGTTTCTCTCTTCATAGCCCGAATATTGATTTAGATGAATTCTTAGGCTTAGGCAATACAACAGAAACAGCGAGCACAGCGCCTTCTGGTTCTGCTGGTGGTTCAACGTCAAGTTCTGGTAGTTCAGATCCAGCTAAAGAAGTGGAACCTGATCTGTCGGCTCTGAAAACGTTAGACGTGAAAGGTGACATCACGATTGATAAGTTCAAGGCGAACAACGCGAAGATGCAGAATGTTAAAACCGCATTTTCGGTTAACCGTGGTATCGCAGAGCTAACCTCATTCACCTCGAATCTTTACCAAGGTTCTATTTCTGCTACTGCAAAGTTAGACGCTCGTAAAACACCAGCGACTTACACGGCTAAGAAGAAAATCAAAGGCGTGAAAGTACAACCGTTACTGGTTGATGTTGCAGATAACGATATGCTGGAAGGTACCGGTAATATTGATGTCAACGTGAAAGGTAAGAGTCTAACTCCGACGGGTATCAAGAAAAACCTAGTCGGTACTATCGCGATTAACTTTGAAGATGGTGCAGTTAACGGCATCAACGTAGCTCAACTGATTCGAGAAAACTACGCTAAGATCAAGGGCGAGAAAGTTGAAAGCACAAATGAAGCTCAAAAAACGGACTTCAGTGCAATGAAAGCGACGCTGAAAGTGGATAAAGGTTGGGTTTCAACTAACGACTTATCAGCACAGTCGCCACTGTTACGTGTGACAGGTCAAGGTAAAGCAAACTTCATCAATGAAACGGTCGACTTCCTTGTGCGTACATCAATTGTGGGTTCACTTGAAGGTCAGGGCGGTAAGAGCATCGACGACCTGAAAGATGTGACTATCCCAATTAAGGTAACTGGTCAGTGGGCAGCCCCGAAATTTGCACTTGTTTTTGATGACGTATTGAAACAGAAAGCACAGAAAGAAATTGACCGTGGTGTGAACAAGCTAACGGACAAGATCAAAGACGAGAAAACTAAAGAAGCAGTTGATGGTTTATTGAAAGGTTTCTTTAACTAAACGTTTTTAACTCGTATATAAAAGAAGCGCCATTCCTACTGTAGGAATGGCGCTTTTGTTTGGGTGCTTATAATACTTTCGAGAGATTCCCTATGACACTCGTCCCTCGCTCTAGGGAATGACGATAGGCCGTCGTCCTTTGTTCAAGAGCGTAACGGCCTAGTGGTCGTCATCCTCGAGAGGGAAGAATGACCGAGTCGGGGATCTCTGGTTGAAGGTGATTACCAGTCAACGCCTTGTAGCGCTTTAACACCAGATTCAAAAGCGTGTTTCACATTGCGAACTTCAGATACTGTATCTGCTATCTCAGTAAGAGTACGGTGCGCGCCACGACCTGTAATGATGACAGACTGCATCTTCGGGCGGTTATTCAACGCCTCAACCACTTCATCGAGTTCGATGTAACCGTAGCTAACCATGTAAGTCAGTTCATCAAACAGAATCACATCGATCGACTCATCAGCCAGCATGCGTTGGCACTCTTTCCATACACGCTGCGCAGCTTCAATATCTTGCGCTTTGTTCTGAGTTTCCCAAGTAAAGCCTGTGCCCATGACTTGGAACTCGACATCAAGCTTTTGCAGAACGTTTTTTTCGCCGTTATCCCAGGTACCTTTAACAAACTGAGCAACGGCGCATTTCTTACCATGACCAACTGCACGTGTAATCGTACCAAAACCGGATGTTGATTTACCTTTACCGTTACCCGTGATGACCAGCAATAGGCCTTTTACTTCTTGTGCTGCAGCGACACGTGCATCGACTTGTTCTTTTACTTTCTGTTGTCTTGCTTTGTGGCGTTGTTCTTTGTTGTCTTCAGTCGACATAACAAATCCTTTTAAGTTGTGATTGCGTCTATCATAGCCTAACTTAACGATAGCAAAAACCATCGGAAGAACAGGTGATTAGGGATGAAAAAGATACTCGTAGTTTGTATGGGGAATATTTGCCGCTCGCCAACAGGTGAAGCGGTGCTAAGGAAGAAAGCGCAACAGCTGGATATTGATGTTGTGGTCGACTCTGCGGGGACGATTGGTTTTCATCAAGGCAACCCGCCAGACTCGCGATCCAAATCTGCAGGAGAGAAGCGAGGCTACAGCTTTAAGGGGATTAATTCTCGTAAAGTGGTAGATAATGACTTCGAAGAATTTGACCTGATACTCGCGGCCGATAGGGCGAATTTAGACGACTTAATGAGCCAATGCCCAGTTCACCTCCAATACAAGCTCGCATTATTTTTGAGTTTTGGAGAGTCACAATATCAAGAGATCCCCGATCCGTATTATGGTGAGGGAAATGGTTTTGAATTGGTGTTGGATTTAATCGAAGAGTCTAGCGAAGCGATACTGCGTTCGATGTAGTGTAGGAACAATGTACGTCGTTTTGTTATCAGCGTAAGGGCTGACCGATAGGTATAAAAAAGGCCGACATTGAATGTCGGCCTCTCTAAATCTAACTTAAAGCTACAGCTAAGATTACTTAGACATTACTTTGTAGATTGGGTCTTCTGCAACGTTCGCTTCAACTAAGCTACCTGCTTTGTGCAGCATAGCAACACAGTCTTGGCTTAGGTGGCGAAGGTGAAGTGTTTTACCTAGCGCCGCGTAACGGTCAGCAATCGTGTCGATCGCTTCAATTGCAGAGTGGTCAGTCACGCGTGAGTTTGCGAAATCAACGATTACATCTTGTGGATCGTTGTATGCGTCAAACAACTCTAGGAAGTTAGCCGTTGAACCAAAGAAGATTGGGCCGTTAACTTTGTACTCTTTTGAGCCTTCAGCGTTTACTGATGTATCTGCGTAGATGTGTTTAGCATGTTGCCAAGCAAACATTAGCGCAGAAGCGACAACACCAACACCTACTGCCACAGCAAGATCAGTCAGTACTGTTACTACGGTAACAAGAACGATAACGAAGAAGTCTTGTTTAGGAACGCGACGCGCAAGCTTGAAGGTTGCCCATTCAAATGTGCCGATAACAACCATGAACATTACGCCCACAAGTGCTGCTAGAGGAATCATTTCAATCAGTGCAGAACCGAACAGGATGAACATCAGTAGTGCAACTGCGGCGACGATACCTGAAAGACGACCACGACCACCTGAGTTTACGTTGATCATCGATTGACCGATCATCGCACAACCACCCATCGCACCGAATACAGAACACGTTACGTTAGCCATACCTTGACCAACACATTCACGGTTAGATTGACCACGAGTGTTTGTCATTTCATCTAGTACTGTCAGTGTCAGTAGAGACTCGATCAGGCCGATAGCCGCAAGGATAATTGCGTACGGTAGGATGATCTGTAGTGTCTCAAAAGAAAACGGAACAGCAGGAATAGAGAACGTTGGTAGAGAACCCGCTAGCGTTGCAGCTTCGTCACCAGACATTGTACGTAGGAAGTCGACAACAGTTCGAGTTTCAAGGTCAAGACCGACAACCAAAGCCGTTACTGTAACAATAGCAACCAGTGAAGATGGTACCGCTGTTGTTAGCTTAGGTAGGAAGTGGATGATAGCCATTGTAAGGGCTACTAAACCCAGCATGAGTGTCATTTGACCGCTTGGTAGCCAAGTTAATGCACCTGTTACGTCTGGCGCTTTAAACTGACCAAGCTGAGCTAGGAAGATAACAATGGCCAAACCGTTCACGAAACCAATCATTACTGGGTGTGGAACGATACGGATAAATTTACCTAGTTTAAATACACCTGCTGCAATTTGCAGAAGGCCAGCCAGCATAACGGCTGCGAATAGGTATTGAACACCATGGGTTGCCACTAGGCTCACCATTACAACGGCCATTGCGCCGGTTGCGCCAGAAATCATACCTGGACGGCCGCCAAAGACAGAAGTGATTAAACCTACGATGAATGCTGCATAAAGACCAACCATTGGGTCAACGCCAGCAACAAAGGCGAATGCTACAGCTTCAGGTACCAGAGCCAGGGCTACTGTAAGACCTGAAAGCACGTCATTCTTTACAGAGTGCTTTGAAAATTGTGGGAATTCGAACATGTTTGCTCAGCTATGCTTAAGATGGATTTACCGACACGGGTGTATTGCGTAGCCAAACAGTGATGGAAAAGAGCGGCAATAGCGAAGTGTCGAAAAGATAAGTGCGCGAATGCTACCCAAAAATGTGATTAAGTTCAAGGTTGAACCTAACTTTGAGTAATATATCTGTTAATTTTTATTCGATTAGTAGATATGAAAAAGGCTGCTTTAATAAGCAGCCTTTGATTCTATTTACTCGCGATTACCTATCAGTAATCACTAGTAGTTTGGCTTAGTCATCGCCGCGCCAGCTTTGTTCGACGCTGCCTGACTGCCTGCACCTTTCGATACAAAACGTTCAGTGCGGAACGGAGCTGCAATCACTTCAATCTCTTTGATCTCTTGAGGACCAGGAGCTTTAGTCATTGGTGAACCGGCTTGCTTCTTAGCAACAGCTGCCTTTGGTGCCGCTTTAGGAGCTTCTGCTTTAACAACAGGTGCTTCTTCAACTTTTGCACTTTCAGCTTTAGGCGCTTCAACTTTCGTCGCTTCTGCAACCACTGGTGCTTCTTCAACGACTGCAGGAGCTTCAACTACAGCAGGAGTCTCAGCTACTTGAGCTTCAACAGCAGCATCTTCACGACGGATGATAACTTTACCCATTGCAAGCTCTGGACATGCGAAGCCGCCAGTCATTGCTACGTTGCTTTGTGGTGCCGTCTCTAGAGCAACATTCTGCTCTTGAACAGATGTTTGAGCTTCAGCTGCTACTTGAACTTCAGCCACTTCAGGCTTTGCCTGCTTGTGGTGAGGTTTTGGAATGAAGCGAGGCATCACTTTACCCATAGCCATCTCTGGAGAAGCTACACCACCTTTACGTAGGCGGAATGGGTTAGGGCGACGATCACGACCGCGACGACGACGTTGACCACTTGCACGTAGGTGACGTGGAGAACGACGGTTACGACGTTGTTTCGGCTCTTCCTGTTCAGTTTGCTCTGCATTCGCTTGAGTTGCTTCTACTTGTTCCGCAACTTTTTGCTCTTGAGCTACTGACTGTTCTTTTGAAACAGATAGTTCTTTAGCAGCAACCTGCTCTTTTGAAGCGTTATCTTCAGCTTGAGCTTGTTGGTCTTTAACACGAACTTGCTTGTTCAGTTTACGACGCTGACGACGCTCTTTAATCTTAGCTGCTTTCGCTTCAGGTTTAGCCTTAGGCGCTTCCGGTTTACCAGCTTGTGCTTCTGCTGCTAGCTGTAGACCTTCTTCTGCTAATTTAGATGGTGCTTGCTCTTCGCGTTGCTTCTGCTCATCACGTGGCTTGTTGCGACGGTCTTGCTTAGGCTTGCGAGGCTGACGAGTTTGCTGTGGAGCTGCTTCTTTTTGCTCTTCAGGCTTCTCATCACGAGCTGGCTTACGGCGGCGTTTGTTGTCACGGTTTTCGTTACGATTGTCACCACGTTCACCACGGTCGTTACGCTGTTCGCCACGCTCACCACGTTGGTTACGACGACGGTTATCGTTACGATCACGGCGTTGACGGTTGCCGTTGTTACGATTGTTTTTAGGTTTTTCTTCTTCTTTCTTCTCTTCTTCTTTTTTCTCTTCTTGAGTTGAAGAGCCAAATAAGAAGCTACCGATAGCTTTGAAGAAACGACCAATTAGGCCTGGTTCTTGAGTCGCTGCTGGTTCAGCTTTCTTCTCTTCTACAGCTTTAGGTGCTGGAGCAGGAGTTGGTGCTGATTGAGCAGGAGCTGCGAAGCCTTTCAGAGCAGGTTCTTCGATCTTCTTAGGACGAATAGTCTGTTCAGCAGGCTCTTTGCTTTCCGCTTCTTTTAGAGCTTCTAGCTTGTTAGGCAGCAAGTAAGATAGTAGATCGAACTCTTCACCTTCACGAACACGGATAACCTCAAAATGCGGCGTTTCCATGTCTGAGTTAGGAACAACAGTGATCTTAACTTCTTGGTTCTTCTCGATGTGGTTTACTGAGCGACGTTTTTCGTTCAGAAGGTAAGAAGCGATTGGAACAGGCACAACAGCAAGTACTTGTGCTGTGTTGTCTTTTAGAGCTTCTTCTTCAATCAAACGTAGAACAGAAAGTGCTAGAGATTCGTTATCACGAACAACACCAGTACCTGTACAACGAGGACAAATGTGGTGGCTTGCTTCTGCTAGTGATGGGCTCAAACGTTGACGAGACATCTCTAGAAGACCAAAGCGAGAAATACGACCAATCTGAACACGTGCGCGATCTAAACGAACGGCATCACGTAGACGGCTTTCTACTTCGCGTTGGTGGCGAACCGGGGTCATATCGATAAAGTCGATTACAACAAGACCACCTAGGTCACGTAGACGTAATTGACGTGCAATTTCATCGGCAGCTTCTAGGTTAGTGTTAAGTGCTGTTTCTTCAATATCGCCGCCCTTTGTTGCACGAGCAGAGTTGATATCGATAGAAGTCAGTGCTTCTGTTGGGTCGATTACGATAGAACCACCAGATGGAAGACGAACTTCACGTTGGAAAGCAGATTCGATCTGGCTTTCAATCTGGTAATGGCTGAATAGTGGCACTTCACCATCGTATTTCTTAACGCGATTCATGAAATCTGGGCGTATTAATTGAATGTGCGCTTGTGCACGTTCAAAAATAGTATTGCTGTCGATTAGAATCTCGCCAATATCACGACGTAGGTAGTCACGAATTGCGCGAACAATAACGTTACTCTCTTGGTGAATTAGGAAAGGAGCTGCATTTGAATCAGAAGCTTGCTTGATAGCGCCCCAATGGTTCAATAGAACATTCAGGTCCCACTCTAGCTCTTCTGCGCTTTTGCCAACACCCGCTGTACGCACGATTAAGCCCATACCTTGAGGAAGCTCAAGAGTGCTTAATGCTGCTTTCAGTTGAGTGCGTTCATCACCTTCGATACGACGAGAAATACCGCCAGCACGAGGGTTATTAGGCATAAGAACTAAGTAACTACCAGCCAAAGAGATGAAAGTTGTCAGTGCAGCACCTTTGCTACCACGTTCTTCTTTCTCTACTTGTACGATTACTTCTTGGCCTTCTTTTAGCACTTCTTTAATGCTAGGACGGCCTTGGTATGTATAACCTTCAGGGAAGTATTCGCGGGCAATTTCTTTAAGAGGGAGGAAACCGTGACGTTCTGCGCCGTAATCAACGAATGCCGCTTCTAGGCTTGGTTCAATACGGGTAATACGTCCTTTGTAGATATTCGCTTTCTTTGACTCGTGACCTGGACTTTCGATATCTAGATCGAACAGTCGTTGGCCATCAACCAAAGCGACACGCAACTCTTCTTTTTGAGTTGCGTTAATTAACATTCTTTTCATTTAGAAGTTCTCATTGTCTTTTCTTATTTTCATCATTGTTCTTATCGCTTTATTTCGTTTCTCATGGTGCCAGATCCCATGGCTTTATCGGTGCAGCCTCCCGGCTGGAGAGGGATGCTCTGGGGCACGTCAGTCATCATAGGGAGTTAGCCTATGATCCGCGATGTGGCGGTGAATACTCAACATGAGTGTACGTGAGTAGAGCGATAAGGAACTCAGTTGACCGTGTCTTACGCCGATTGCAGCACTGTCTAATCTGAGTTATCTACTCATTTACTTGCTTATGAATGGTTAGCTGTTTAAATAATAGTCAAACCACTGATAGCAGCTGTGAACTATAGCAGCGGTCGGTAAACACAGCAATCTGCTTTGTCGGAATGCTGTAAAAAAAACAGTTTTTGTTTGGGTTTTGATAGCTCTAACTCACTGTCTATAAATAATTTATCAATTGATATTTTAATTTGCAGGAATCTTGGTGCTTTTTTGTTCGAAGAATCAAAGAAATATAGAATTTCGGCGACCATTTTGGGATAGATCGGTAAGGATTAGGGATAAATAAGTTCGGAATAGGGCTAAGAAAATCTCAATTATCAAAAGTGACAGTGATACAATAGCGCAATGAGCGAAATTAGAACCCAAGTCCAATTCGTCGACATTGACGAAGATATGGCTGGTCAGCGTATTGATAACTTCTTACGCAACCAATTAAAAAACATCCCGAAAAGCATGATTTACCGAATCGTGCGTAAAGGCGAAGTCCGCGTAAATAAAAAACGCATCAAGGCTGAATACAAACTAAAAGCTGGCGATTTAGTTCGTATCCCTCCGGTTACTATTGAAGAGAAAACAGAAGAGAACGTGCCGAGCACGAAACTCAACAAGGTTTCAGAATTAGAACAGTGCATCATTTATGAAGATGATCACATGCTAATTCTTAACAAACCGTCTGGCACTGCTGTTCATGGTGGTAGCGGATTAAAATTTGGCGCGATTGAAGCATTACGTGCTCTTCGCCCTGATGCTCGTTTTCTTGAATTAGTGCACCGTATCGATAGAGATACGTCTGGCATTTTGCTTGTTGCTAAGAAGCGCTCGGCGCTAAGACACCTTCAAGCACAGTTCCGTGAAAAAACGGTTCAAAAATACTACTTCGCTTTAGTTATGGGCGAATGGAAGAACAGCTGCAAAGTCGTCAACGCACCTTTGTTGAAAAATGAAGTGAACAGCATTGTTCGAGTTAACCCGAATGGTAAAGCTTCTGAAACCCGTTTTAAGGTTTTAGAAAAATTCCAAGAGGCGACGTTGATTCAAGCAAGCCCAATTACAGGCCGAACACACCAAATTCGTGTGCACGCTCAGTATACTGGTCACCCAATTGCTTGGGATGATCGCTACGGTGATCGTCGTTTTGACGCTTACACGGGTAAGGTTGGTCTTGATCGTCTGTTCCTACATGCAGCAAACATCAAGTTCACACACCCAGGTAGTGAAGAGAAGATGGATATCTCGGCGCCAATGGAAAGAAGGCTAGAGAAAGCCCTAACTGGTTTACGTAAGCTTTAAGAAGATACGAGATACGAGATACGAGATACGAAGGTATAGAGTGCCTCTAAATTTGTTCTTCAGTATCCATAAATGAGAAAGGTTGACGAATATCGTCAACCTTTTTTGTTTTCATCTGTTGTAGAAGATCCCCAAGTCGCTCGTTCCTCGCTCTTGAGGATGACGACTTTTTAAAATCACGCTCTATATCATTAGTTGGTTAGATAAAATTGCGTGTTCCGCCATTCCCTAGACTGACGAAGGAAGGAGTAGGGAATCTCTAACAAAGAGAGCGTATCCGTTATAGTACACCCATTCCTTGCGCTTCTAACATATCGACTAGATCGATCAGCGGTAAGCCGATCAAAGTATTTGGGTCTTTCCCTTCCATCTGTTTAAACAACGCGATGCCTAACCCTTCACACATAAAGCTACCTGCGCAGTAATAAGGCTGCTCTTTTTCAACATAACTAATGATCTGTTGCTTAGTTAAATCGCGGAAATGCACTACAAAGGTGTCGAGACGTGTGTCAGCTTCATTGGTTTCGTTGTTCCAAACCGAAAGCCCAGTATAAAAAGTAATGCTCTTGCCGCTTTGACGAGATAACTGCTCGATCGCTTTTTCTCGAGTGTGAGGCTTACCAATGATCTCTCCATCAATTACGCAAACCTGATCAGAACCAATGACTAAGCTAGGTTGCTCCACAACACAAGACTTAGCTTTGGTCTCAGCAAGGCGCATCACCAACTGTTGTGGTGTCTCTTCTGGAAGCGGCGTTTCATCGCAGTCTGGCTTGGCTGTAATGAAGCTTAACTGTAGTTTTTTGAGGATCTCTTGCCTAAATGGTGATGTAGAGGCTAAAACTAGTTGGTAATTTCTCATTTTAATTTACAATTCAAGGAAGCATTTATCTCAGGATAACGTAACTTGTCCTGCTATTCATAATGCTCTGAATAGGAAAGGCAGGAAAGTACATTTTTTTTGCCATTTCCTTTGACTAAACACGATTTGGAAGATAAGATTCGCGCCCTATGCAAAAGGAAAAAATACCGCGTACAGTTGATCCGGCAAGAACGGCTCAAAAACGACTCGATATGGATGGTATCATCCAGGTCAGTCTTTTGAAGCGTTTAACTGAAGCAACTGAAGGCGTAAAACGTGACGCGCAAGTCTCAATGTCATTTGGGCTTGATGAACAACGATTAGTCGTTATCTCTGGTAAAGCTAACGTCGAAGTCGATTTAGAGTGTCAACGTTGTAATGAGGTTTTCGCACATGAGTGCGATGTCCAATTTACTTATACTCCTGTTTACAGTGAGAAAAGTGAAGAGGAAGCACCGGAAGAGTACGATTTGGTAGATCTGAACGAGTACGGTGAGTTAGACCTGATTCAATTAGTTGAAGACGAGTTCATCCTTGGATTGCCACAAATAGCAATGCACGACGATGCGAAATGTAGCGTTAACTCAAATAACTTGGTGTTTGGTGAACTTCCTGAAGAAATTGAGGAAGACAAAAAGCCGAATCCATTTGATGTTTTAAAAAGCTTAAAGAAGTAATTGCTTCTTTAAGAATTTACATAGGAGTAGGGTCAATGGCCGTACAAAAGAGCAAGAAATCACGTTCAATGCGTGGCATGCGTCGTTCACACGATGCGCTAACTACAGCTGCACTTTCTGTAGACGCAACTTCAGGTGAAACTCACCTACGTCACAACGTGACTGCCGAAGGTTTCTACCGCGGCAAAAAGGTTATCAACAAGTAAGGTTGACCTTTGCAAAATCTAACCGTTGCGCTTGATGCAATGGGCGGGGACTTCGGTCCTCGTGTAACAGTGCCTGCCGCCGTGCAGGCACTGTCGTATTTCCCAGAGCTAAAAGTCATTCTAATAGGTGATCGAAACGCGATCACATCTCAATTATCTTCATTAGGTCGAATGCCTGATTCTCGTTTGAGTATCCAGCATTGTGATCGAATCATTTCCAATTCTGAAAAACCTTCACTAGCCTTACGTAATAGTCAGGGTAGCTCTATGCGTGCCGCTATCGATCTGGTTGCCGAATCACAGGCTGATGCTTGTGTGAGTGGTGGTAACACTGGCGCATTGATGGCTTTATCCCGTTTCAGACTCAAGCTTCTTCCCGGTATTGATAGGCCTGCATTGGTTTCAGCTTTGCCTACTGCATCCGGAAATCGCACATGGATGCTTGATTTAGGGGCGAACGTTTCTAGTGACGCAGATTCACTGTTTCAGTTTGCTGTCATGGGCAGTGCATTAGCAGAACAACATTTAGGTCGCGCACCACGTGTCGCTATCTTGAATATCGGTGCAGAAGAAATTAAAGGCAATGACCTTGTAAAACGATGCGCTGAAATGTTGTCTAATACTCAGTCTGTGAACTTCATAGGCTATATTGAAGGTAATCAATTACTTCAAGATGCTGCTGATGTCGTCGTATGTGATGGTTTTGTGGGCAATGTCTGCTTAAAAACGTGCGAAGGTACGGCTCAGCTCTTTATTGATAAGCTAAAAACGCGCATGATGGCTTCAACAATAAAGGGTTGGATAGCCAGAATGCTGTTTTCTGAGCTATTTACTGAATTAAAAACCTTGAACCCCGACCAGTATAACGGCGCAAGTTTGTTAGGATTGCGCGGCATTGTCATTAAAAGTCATGGAAGTGCTGATGTGTCTGCAGTCGTCAACGCGATTGGTGAAGCAGTACACGAGGTCAAACGACAAGTCCCCAGCCGCATTAGCGATCGTTTGGAAGCGGTTTTACTCGAGAGGCATTATTAGTCTTCATGTATAGCAAAATTTTAGGTACTGGCAGCTACTTGCCATCTCAGGTGCGTACTAACGCAGACTTAGAGAAAATGGTAGAGACTAGCGATGAGTGGATCGTTGCTAGAACGGGTATTAAAGAGCGTCGTATTTCAGCGGAAAACGAAACCGTTGCTGATATGGCGTTTTACGCTGCTGAAAATGCCATTGAAATGGCAGGTATCGACAAAGAAGAGATTGATTTAATCATCGTTGCGACAACCAGCAGTAGCCACACATTCCCGTCTTCGGCATGTCAGGTACAAGGCAAGCTTGGTATCAAAGGCTGCCCTGCGTTTGATTTGGCTGCAGCGTGTTCTGGTTTTGTCTACGCACTGTCTGTTGCTGATCAACACATCAAGACTGGCATGTGTAAGAACGTTTTGGTAATTGGTGCGGATGCACTGTCAAAAACCTGTGATCCGACTGACCGCTCTACTATCATCCTATTTGGTGATGCAGCAGGCGCGGTGGTTGTAGGCGCAAGCGAAGAGCCAGGTATTTTGTCTACTCATATTTACTCTGATGGTAAATACGGTGAGCTTCTAAGCCTAGAAGTACCAGAGCGCGGCGGTGATGCAGACAAATGGCTGCACATGGCGGGCAACGAAGTATTTAAAGTGGCGGTAACTCAGCTTTCTAAGCTAGTTAAAGACACCTTAGCGGCGAACAATATGGATAAGTCAGAGCTTGATTGGTTAGTTCCACACCAAGCGAACTACCGTATTATCTCGGCAACCGCTAAAAAGCTGACGATGTCGCTTGATCAAGTAGTGATTACTCTTGATAAGCACGGCAACACGTCAGCAGCTACCGTACCAACGGCCCTAGATGAGGCTGTTCGCGACGGGCGAATTAAACGTGGTCAAACGCTTCTACTTGAAGCATTTGGCGGCGGCTTCACTTGGGGTTCTGCGTTAGTTAAATTCTAACCCTAAGCGATAATCAACAAACAAGGCACATAACTTATGTGCCTTATTCAATTTTTTGCTTTGCTTAAAGGAAAATTACAATGAGCAAATTTGCTATCGTATTCCCAGGCCAAGGCTCTCAAGCTATCGGTATGCTTGCTGACCTAGGCGAACAGTATGATGTTGTTAAAAAGACATTTGCTGAAGCTTCAGAAGCACTTGGTTACGATCTATGGGCATTGGTTCAAGATGGTCCTGTAGAAAATCTAAATGAAACTTTTCGCACTCAACCGGCTCTATTAACAGCGTCTGTTGCAATTTGGCGTGTATGGCAAGAGCTTGGCCTAGAGCAACCTGTAAATCTAGCAGGTCACAGCCTAGGTGAATATTCTGCTCTTGTATGTGCCGGCGTTATCGACTTTAAAGAAGCGATCAAGCTGGTTGAACTACGTGGTCAACTGATGCAAGAAGCGGTTCCTGCAGGTGTTGGTGCAATGTACGCAATCATCGGTCTAGACGATGAAGCGATTGCTAAAGCGTGTGAAGAAGCTGCGCAAGACGAAGTTGTGTCTCCAGTTAACTTTAACTCTCCTGGCCAAGTTGTTATCGCGGGTAACAAAGCTGCAGTAGAGCGTGCTGGTGCACTTTGTAAAGAAGCGGGCGCTAAGCGTGCACTTCCGTTACCTGTTTCTGTGCCGTCTCACTGTGCACTGATGAAGCCAGCAGCAGATAAACTAGCAGTGGCTCTAGAAGCTCTAGAGTTCAACACGCCAGCATTGCCTGTTATCAATAACGTTGATGTTATTGCTGAAACAGACCCTGCAAAAATTAAAGACGCACTTGTTCGTCAGCTATACAGCCCAGTTCGTTGGACTGAAGGTGTACAAGCGATGAATGAGCAAGGCGTTGAGAAGCTACTTGAATTAGGCCCTGGTAAAGTTCTTACTGGTCTAACAAAACGAATCGTAAAAACTATGACAGCTGCTGCAGTTAATGATACTGCATCACTAGAAGCTGCTAAGTAAATAACCACTTAATAGAGAAGTTATGATGAATTTAGAAGGCAAAGTTGCACTAGTTACAGGCGCAAGCCGTGGCATCGGTCGTGCAATCGCTGAACTTTTAGTTGAGCGTGGTGCTAAAGTTATCGGTACTGCGACATCTGAAGGCGGCGCAGCTGCAATCAGCGAGTACCTTGGTGAGAACGGTAAAGGTCTTGCTCTTAATGTAACGGATACTGACTCAATTGCTGCTACACTGAAAACCATCAACGATGAATTCGGTGCGATTGACATTCTAGTTAACAACGCAGGTATCACTCGTGATAACCTACTGATGCGTATGAAAGACGACGAATGGAATGACATCATCGATACTAACCTAACTCCTATCTTCCGCATGTCTAAAGCTGTATTGCGTGGCATGATGAAGAAACGTCAAGGCCGTATCGTAAACGTTGGTTCTGTAGTAGGTACTATGGGTAACGCTGGTCAAGCTAACTACGCAGCTGCAAAAGCAGGCGTAATTGGTTTTACTAAATCAATGGCTCGTGAAGTTGCGTCTCGTGGCGTTACAGTGAACACTGTAGCTCCTGGTTTCATCGAAACTGACATGACTAAAGCGCTAAATGATGACCAACGTGCAGCAACTTTGGCGAATGTACCAGCAGGTCGACTAGGTGACCCTCGCGAAATCGCTGAAGCTGTGGTATTTTTGGCGTCACCTGCGGCAGCTTATATCACAGGTGAAACACTTCACGTCAATGGCGGTATGTACATGGTGTAAATTATGTGCAACATTTGTGCATGATTTAAGTCAAGATCATACGTAATTTCGGTTAAAATCGTGAAAATTGTGGTTTGACCAGAAAAGTTGACCTTGCAACTTTCAATAGATTGAATAAACTACGGAAAACATCGCATAAAGCGAACTCTGTAAAGGAAAAGAAAAAATGAGCAACCTCGAAGAACGCGTAAAGAAAATCATTGTTGAACAGCTAGGTGTAGACGAAGCTGAAGTTAAAAACGAAGCTTCTTTCGTTGATGACCTAGGTGCAGATTCTCTAGACACAGTAGAGCTAGTAATGGCTCTAGAAGAAGAATTCGACACTGAAATCCCAGATGAAGAAGCTGAGAAAATTACTACTGTTCAAGCAGCTATCGATTACGTAACTAGCGCTCAGTAATAATCTCTCCCAGGCGGTCACCTCGACCGCCTGTGTTTTATCTAACTCATCTATCCTCATCTTAAATCACCTCAATCCCCGGAGTGTAAAATCGTGTCCAAGCGTCGTGTAGTTGTCACTGGCATGGGTATGTTGTCACCGGTAGGCAACACTGTAGAATCTTCTTGGAAAGCCCTGCTAGCTGGTCAAAGTGGTATCGTTAATATCGATCATTTTGATGCAACCAATTTCTCAACTCGTTTTGCAGGTCTAGTTAAAGACTTTAACTGCGAAGAGTATATGACTAAAAAAGATGCTCGTAAGATGGACTTGTTCATCCAGTACGGCGTCGCAGCAGGTATTCAAGCTTTAGATGATTCAGCCCTAACTATTACTGAAGAAAACGCTCCACGTGTGGGTGTTGCTATCGGTTCTGGTATTGGTGGTCTTGGTTTGATCGAAGCCGGTCACCAAGCTCTAACTGAAAAAGGCCCTCGTAAGATCAGCCCGTTCTTCGTACCGTCGACGATCGTGAATATGATTGCTGGTCACATGTCTATCATGCGTGGCCTACGCGGTCCAAACATCGCGATTTCTACTGCATGTACGACTGGCCTACATAACATTGGTCACGCGGCTCGTATGATTGCATACGGCGATGCAGACGCAATGCTAGCGGGTGGTGCTGAAAAAGCATCAACTCCACTAGGTATGGGCGGTTTTGGTGCGGCTAAAGCACTTTCTACTCGTAACGATGAGCCTCAAAAAGCTTCTCGTCCATGGGACAAAGGCCGTGATGGCTTCGTTCTTGGCGACGGTGCAGGCATGATGGTTCTTGAAGAGTACGAACATGCGAAAGCTCGTGGCGCTAAGATTTACTGTGAGCTAGTTGGCTTCGGTATGTCGGGTGACGCTTACCACATGACATCTCCAAGTGAAGATGGCTCAGGTGGCGCACTAGCAATGGAAGCGGCTATGCGTGATGCTGGCATTACTGGTGAACAAATCGGTTATGTAAACGCACACGGTACTTCGACTCCTGCAGGTGACGTAGCGGAAGTTAAGGGCATCAAGCGTGCTCTTGGCGAAGCAGGCAGCAAGCAAGTATTGGTTTCTTCTACGAAATCAATGACAGGCCACCTTCTAGGTGCTGCTGGTTCTGCTGAAGCTATCATCACGGCTATGTCTCTGGTTGACCAAATTGTTCCACCAACAATCAACCTAGATGATCCCGAAGAAGGCTTAGATATTGACTTAGTACCTCACACTGCGCGTGAAGTTAGCAACATGGAATATGCTGCATGTAACTCATTCGGTTTCGGTGGTACAAACGGCTGTTTGATCTTCAAAAAGATTTAATCATCTTATTAAAGACGTAAACACTCGTAGATAGTCACAATTAGACTTGTTTTTAAACGGCTTGATGCTTTAGCATTGAGCCGTTTCTTTTTATGGGGAAAAACATGTTTTGGGTTGATGGAGAAAGCCAGCAAACTATCGATATTTTGGATCGCTCGTTTCAGTACGGAGACGGCTGTTTTACGACAATGCTCGTGAGTGATGGTGAGATACAACATCTTCACGATCATCAGCACCGTGTCGACGAGTGCCTTAAAGCGCTACGCATTTCTGCTCTTGATTGGGATGTTGTTAGTCTTTGGCTCGATACTGCGCTTCAACACATCCAACATAACGCTCTTCATGGCACAAAGAGCCTTGATGGTTCAAAGAAGCTCCATAACGCCAACAAGCCTCATAATCAAAAAGCAGGGATCAAGCTGCACGTTAGTCGTGGAGCGGGTGGGCGTGGCTACAGTACCAAGAATATCGCCAAGCCGACAATCACCATCAGTACCTTTGATTACCCAAGCCATTATTCAGCGTGGCAAGACTCCGGTGTTGAACTCGGTATCTGCCATCAAGCGCTAGGTTTGAGCCCACTACTGGCTGGCCATAAGCACAATAATCGCCTTGAGCAGATTTTGATGAAAGATGAAATGGATCAAGCTAATGAAGTGGATGGTGTGGTTCTTGATATATCGGGCAATGTGATTGAAACTACCATGGCCAATCTGTTCTGGCGCAAAGGTCAGTCGATATACACACCTCAACTCACTCAAAGTGGTGTCGCGGGGGTTATGCGTAAGCAAGTGTTAACCGCGCTGAATCAGGCTGAACTTTCCGTTACAATTAGTGACTACTGCTTATCTCAACTCATGCAAGCTGATGAGGTTTTCATGACAAACTCCATTTTAGGGGTTGCCCCAGTTACCCGTATTAGTGATACCCAATTTAACATTGGAACCGTTACTCGTAGCCTTCAAGGACAACTAAACTCGTGATCAAAAAGTTATTTATTTTTATTATCTTGTGCTTAATTGCAGCCGGTGCTGCTGGTTTTTATGTTTACAACCAAGCGCAAGATAACCTGAAACAAGTTATTCAATTAGAAAAACCACAAGTCGTGACTGTTGCTTCAGGTAGCAGCTTTAACCGCGTTCTAGCCCAGTTGATTAACGAGGGGCTGTTTGAGGCTTCTCCTTACGAGAAATTAATCCGTAAGTTACATCCTGAGCTTGTAGACGTAAAAGCGGGTACTTTCCTGCTTGAACCGGGTTTAACCTTAGAGCAAGCGCTACAGGTGCTTGTAGAAGGGAAAGAACACCAGTTTACTATTACCTTTGTTGAAGGCAGTCGTTTTGACGAGTGGCTTGTTCAGCTAAAAGACAATGAATTCATTCAACAGACGTTGAATGATGTCTCTGAAAAAGAGATCGCACAAAAGCTTGGTATCGAAAATGAAAAGCTAGAAGGTCTTTTCTTAGCGGAAACATACCACTACACCTATGGCACAACGGATTTAGATTTGTTGAAACGTGCCCACCGAGATCTGATGAACGTGGTCAATGATGAGTGGGAAAATAGAGCCGATAAACTGCCTCTTAAATCGCCATATGAAGCGCTAATTCTTGCGTCTATCATTGAGAAAGAGACCGCTGTTGCGTCAGAACGTGAGCGTGTGTCTTCTGTGTTCGTTAATCGCTTGAACAAGCGTATGCGTCTGCAAACTGACCCAACGGTTATCTACGGCATGGGCGACAGTTACAAAGGCAATATACGTAAGAAAGACTTACGTACTCCAACGCCATACAACACTTATACAATGAGTGGTTTACCACCGACGCCGATTGCAATGGCGGGCAAAGCGTCTATCAATGCTGCGCTGAATCCAGAGAAGAGCAACTACCTGTATTTCGTTGCGAGTGGAACTGGCGGTCACGTATTTTCAAAGAGTTTGACTGAGCATAACCGTGCAGTACGAGCTTACTTAAAGCAATTAAGAAAAAACAAATAAAGAAATAATTATGAATCAGTCGAAATTTATCGTAGTTGAAGGCCTTGAAGGTGCTGGCAAAAGTACAGCAATCAATGCCATCGTTGAGACATTAAAAGCATCGGGTGTTGAAGATATTGTTAATACTCGCGAGCCGGGTGGTACTGTCTTAGCTGAAAAGATGCGTTCATTGGTTAAAGAAGAGCACGAAGGCGAGAAGCTTCAAGACATGACTGAATTGCTGTTGATGTATGCAGCACGTGTTCAATTAGTCGAGAACGTCATCAAGCCGGCACTCGCCAATGGTCAATGGGTATTGGGTGATCGTCATGATATGTCTTCACAGGCATACCAAGGTGGTGGTCGCCAGATCGCGCGCACGACTATGGAATCACTGAAAGCAACCACGCTAGGCGGCTTTAAACCCGATCTAACGCTATATTTGGACCTAGACCCTAGAGTAGGGCTAGAGCGTGCTAGAGGCCGTGGTGAGCTTGATAGAATTGAAAAGATGGACATCTCATTTTTCGACCGCACGCGTGAGCGCTATCTAGAAATTGCAGAACAAGATGATTCTGTACTTGTGATTAACGCGCAGCAAGAAATTGAGCAAGTAGCCGCTGATATTAAAGTCGCGCTAACTGCTTGGCTCGACAAACAGTAGGTAGTCATGGCTGAAGTGTATTCTTGGCTCACACCGGTATGGAGTGAGTGGAAAAAAAGTCTCGATGCGGAGCGTTTTCCTAACTCTGTGATTGTTAATGCACCGGAAGGGCTCGGCGTTGATGCTTTGATTAGCCAACTTACCGACGCATTGATGTGCACGAACTATGAAAGCGAGTCGTGCGGGTTTTGCCACAGCTGTGAGTTAATGAAGTCGGGCAGTCATCCTGATTTTCATGTGATCTCACCCGAGAAAGAAGGTAAGTCGATCACGGTTGATCAAGTGCGTGCCAGTAACCGCTGGGCTCAAGAGTCTTCTCAGTTAGGTGGTTTGCGCGTTATTTTGCTTAACCCTGCTGAAGCAATGAACGAATCGGCTTCCAACGCACTATTGAAAACTCTGGAAGAGCCATCAAGCAAGTGCATCTTCATTCTGTCTACTCGTAACAGTAATCGCTTAATGCCGACTATTATTAGCCGTTGTCAGCAATTCAATGTGGTTAGTCCGCAGTTAGAGACAGCATCAGCGTGGTTAGATGGTGAAGTGGGCAAAGCGGTACCGCAGTATATTTTAGCACTCAATGACAACGCGCCTTTAAAAGCAAAAGCGATGTTTGAGCAAGGTGGCGTTGAAGCTTCAACAAAAGCGCTCGATGGCTTTGTGAATGTGATAAAAGGCACTCAACCTGACATGCTAAAGTTCTCTACAGAGCTTAGCAAAGACCCTTTGATTCAACTTGGCTGGCTTTGGCATCTATTGTCAGATGTACAGAAGCTGCATTTTGGTTTGGCGAATCAGGCTTTCACTCCGAGTGCGAAAGCACTGTGTGAGGCGATGTCTTATCAAAGTGCTTATGCAGCATCGAATAAACTGCTGACATTGATTGAGCAGTTAAAGCAACACCCTGGGCTCAATACGGAGCTACTCATAATGAATTGGCTGATAGCCACTTGCGAGGAAACATGTTCGTAGATTCCCACTGTCATTTAGACAAACTGGATTACCAAGATTTACACACCAGCGTAGAAGATGTGGTTAACAAGGCGAAGGCTGCTAATGTAGACCAATTGCTTTCTGTCGGTGTGACACTCGATTCGTTTGAAAATATGCTCGAGATGATCTCGCCGTTTGATAACGTTAAAGCCTCTTGTGGCGTTCACCCTCTCGATGTTGAAAGTGATTTCAGCCTAGAGACAATGCGTGAATACGCGAGCAACCCTAAGGTTGTGGCGATTGGAGAGACAGGTTTAGATTATCACTACCAACCAGAGACGGCGGAGCTGCAACAGCTACGATTTAAGCAGCATGTTGAGTTAGCCGTTGAGCTGAATAAACCTTTGATCATTCACACTCGTAACGCACGTGAAGACACATTAGCTATTTTACGTGATGGCGGAGCTGAGAAGTGTGGCGGTGTGATTCACTGCTTTACCGAAGATCAAGCATTCGCAGAAGCAGCAATGGAACTAGGTTTCTATATCTCAATTTCAGGCATTGTGACCTTTAAGCAGGCTACAGAACTTAAAGAAGTTGTTAAAAACCTACCGCTAAACAGGTTGCTGATCGAGACGGATTCTCCATACTTGGCGCCCATTCCATATCGTGGAAAGCAGAATCAGCCTGCATATGTCGTCGAAGTGGCGGCCTACATTGCGCAATTAAAAGGTGTGTCGATGAAAGAGGTTGCCGAACAAACGACCAAAAATTACCAAAAACTTTTTTTGCGATAAAAATCTAAGTAAACAAATAAAAGGGAGCAAAAGCTCCCTTTTTGTGTTTTTGATCACCAAAAATACGTTTTTTTTTAATGTTTACGAATTATGTTGAACTTGAGAGCGCTAATTATAACATTTGTAATTTTGTTACTAAAAATAACATTCGCTCCTATTTTATTTACCCAGTAAAATAATAGGGCTATTGAAAAATACTTATATATTTCAATGCATTAAACACTTGTAAAGCATTGCATTTCTAGATTTGACATGTGATCCAAGACGTGTTTTGAAACTAAATTTCGTAAGTGACTAGAAAGTTAGTTCCCCATCAATATATATTTAGCGGCAGAAAATATAATGCAATACATGGTTACATTTTCGCAGGGTGCTAACATATAGGCTACGGGGGTGTGCCGTTAGAACCCAATATAATTATTTTATCTTTATCAGGAGCATAAACATGTTTAAGAACCTTTTTGCTAGCCTGCAGAAAGTTGGTAAGTCTCTGATGCTTCCAGTATCAGTTTTACCAGTTGCGGGTATTTTGCTAGGTGTCGGTGCAGCAGATCTTCCTTTCATTCCAGAAATCGTTTCAAACTTAATGGAACAAGCTGGTGGTTCAGTATTCGGTCAAATGGCACTACTGTTCGCAGTAGGTGTTGCACTTGGCTTTACTAACAACGATGGTGTAGCGGGTCTAGCTGCTATCGTTGGTTATGGCATCATGACTGCTACACTTGGCGTAATGGCTGGTGTAATGGGCGTTGATAAAATCGATACTGGTGTACTAGGTGGTATCCTAGTCGGTGGTGTTGCTGCTTGGGCATTCAACCGTTTCTTCCGTATTCAACTACCAGAGTACCTTGGCTTCTTCGCTGGTAAGCGTGCTGTGCCAATCATCACAGGTTTCTCTGCGATTGGTCTAGCAATCCTACTATCTGTAGTATGGCCACCAGTTGGCGGCGCTATCTCTGCGTTCTCTGATTGGGCTGCTCACCAAAACCCACAAGTGGCGTTTGGTATCTACGGTATCGTTGAGCGTTCTCTAATTCCATTTGGTCTTCACCACGTTTGGAACGTACCTTTCTTCTTTGAAGCTGGTACTTGTGTAAACGCTGCTGGCGAAACTCAAAACGGTGTTCTTACTTGTTACTTAGTTGCTGATGACGCATCTCGTGCAGCGGGCAATGGCTTCGGTCAGCTAGCTGGTGGTTACATGTTCAAGATGTTCGGTCTACCTGCTGCTGCAATCGCGATTGCACACTCAGCTAAGCCTGAAAACCGCGCTAAAGTAATGGGCATCATGGCTTCTGCTGCGTTGACTTCATTCCTAACGGGTATCACTGAACCAATCGAATTCTCTTTCCTATTCGTTGCTCCAGTACTGTACGCAATCCACGCTCTACTAGCTGGTTCTGCATACGTTCTTGCGAACACTCTAGGTTTTGTACACGGTACATCTTTCTCACACGGTCTAATCGACTTCCTAGTTCTATCTGGCAACGCGTCTAAGATGGGCCTAATGGTTGTATGTGGTATTGCTTACGCTGCAATTTACTACATCGTATTCCGCACTGTGATTAAAGCTCTAGACCTTAAAACTCCAGGCCGTGAAGACGAGACTGAAGAAGAGTCAGTTGCGACTGGTTCTGAACTTGCTGGTGAGCTAGTTGCTGCATTCGGTGGTAAAGCGAACATCACTGGTCTTGACGCTTGTATTACTCGTCTACGTGTTGCAGTAGCTGATACAGCTCTTGTTGACCAAGACAAGCTGAAGAAACTAGGCGCTGCAGGTGTTGTAGTAGTAGCGGGTGGCGTACAAGCTATCTTCGGTACTAAGTCTGACAACCTTAAGACAGACATGGATGAGTGGATCCGTAACAACGGTTAATTCTCTGATTCAATAAATTGAAAGGAGGCCGAAAGGCCTCCTTTTTTGTTTTCTGCTCTATGAAAGATCTATTGTGCTTAATCTCCATTAACTCAGATACTTATCATTCAACTCGATCAGTTGATGGTTGCTCTTAAATTTTTCGTGTCTTTTATCTTTTACCCAGCGATGACACCTTTTGCTGAGATTCCAGTAGACTTCCGTTTTTTAAATACAGTCTGAGAATATTATGAAACATCGTTACTTGATCGGCCTTATGTGCTGCAGCGGAGCCTCGTTTGCTCAAGCTTCTGAAGCTCCAGCTTTGGAAGTGGGACTCGCCATTGACCAAGACCTGAGTGTCGTTGTGGAATTTGATCAGAAATACCGTGCTACGATTGGCAATGACGGCGCTGCCTTTGATTACATTTTGAAGCGTGGTCAGTTCGAGACTGAAGCTCCGTTGAGCTGGTACGTCGGTGCTGGTGCTTGGGCTGAATGGAATGACGACTTTGGCTTACGCTTGCCGTTAGGCGTGAAAGTGAATTTCTACGAAGGTTGGAATGCTTACGCTCAAGTTCACCCTGAACTCGATATGTATAAAGGTGTTGAGTTGCAAGTGGGCGGCGCTTTAGGTGTTACCTATAAGTTCTAACCTGAACTAAAACCGTTTTAATAATGAAAAAACCAGCATTTAGCTGGTTTTTTAGTTTGGGCCGATCTTATATTTTTGCTTCATTGAGCCGCTTAGAAAGTAAAACTCAGTCCGACATTGGCTTGGAATTGGTTCATCCAGTCGGTATCAAAGCGAATGATGCACTCTTGCCCGTTATTTGGGATATTACAAACACCGGAGGTATCGTTGTCGACAACCGTGCCTAACCAACGTACTTGTGTGTTCAACGCTAGTCGGTCACTAAATTTGTACTCTAAGCCACCAAAGATAGAAGTTGAGAATCCATACTTATCTTTTGCCCAGTCTACATCGACGTAAGAAGCACCCAGGCCTAGCCCTAGATAACCCGACAACACAGGCGAAGCAGGGTAGTAGATGCTGCTTTGAAGGTGCAGGTATTGGATGGAGGAGCTTAGGTTAAGCGTTTCTAATTCCGAGCTCTGATTGGAGTAGAAGAAGCCGATGCGTCCTTTTTCAAGTGGCGTTTCAATGGCAAAGGTGTAATTTTCAGAGCCTTTCATGTCATAGGTTTTACCGTCCTGGTCTTCGACACTGCCACCGCCGGTATAACCTACCATAGGTGTAATGATGATCTCCGGCGAAGCATACGCGCTTGAAACGGAGAGAAGCGTAATCAGTGCCATCATATTTGCTTTGTTATTCATGAGTATATCCTTATCCATACACTTACTAATTGTGATGGTTACATCAATATTGTGCGACTAATTTCGACGATTCTTGAAGATACTTCACACACCTGATAGTACTTAAATAGAGACTCGACAAATTAATAATAAACCAGAGGTGTCTATGGACCATAATCTGAAAAATGCCCTACAAATTACCGTATTTATCTACATGATCATTCTTTCATTTGGCTTTATTGCGATTGGTAGTTAATACCATCTATTGCGAGGCTGAGTTTTGATACTCAGGGAATAATGAATAGTGGGATTATAACCAATATTGATACAGCAATAGACTTGGATTATTACGCTAAGTTTATTGCTGGAAAAACAGCACTGGTCGCTCAAGGTGGCGGACAGAGAAGTATTTTTACTTCTGGAGTGCTGGATGCCTTTCTTCTCTCAAATTTTGACCCCTTCGACGAATTTTTTGGTACCTCAGCAGGTGCTCTCAACTTATGTGCTTATCTGTGCCGTGATAAAGGCCTTGGACGTTCTTTTGTTCTCGACCTCACAACCTCACCAGAGTTCTTCAATCTCTTTTCCTATATACGACACAGAAAGAACCTAGGATTAGAATGGGCGCTAGAACAAATCATGGCTTACCCATATAAGCTCGATCTGGATTTAGGGCGACAAACGCTAGGCGATCGCCACTTCTATGCGGCTGTAACGGATTCCAAAGACTTACGAGACCACTACTTCCCATTATTGGGCGAAGATTGGTACAAGGTGATGATTGCGACCTGTGCTATTCCTCGCTTGTACAATGACGAAGTCTTTATTGGTGACAGTGCTTATGTGGACGGTGGTGTATCGGCGTGTATCCCAGTTCAGGAAGCGTGGCGAAGACAAGCTCGTTCTATTGTGGTGATTCGTACTGAGCCAGTGGTGGAGGAAGGTAATACCCATTTGGTTGAAGCACCAGTTAAGGGATCTTCAGTCAAAGCGCCTAAACCTATATCTGCAGAAGAACTGGAGTGGTTCCGCGAATCTTTCGACAGTGTTCAAGGCCATTGGCAACAGAAAGTGGAACAGTGGAAAACCGACTGGACCTCTTTCTTCCAACAACAAATTATGCGCTCAAAAGAGCAGAAGCGTGACCGTGGGCATTTAGACCTGCTGAACGGTGGTCGCTGGCTATTTGGTGCAGATGATATTTATCGCTTAAGTCATTTAATCGGAGATAAGTTTGATTCAGGGTTGGCTGACATGCTGATGGTGCATTATCAGACCTACTCATTGACTCAGGATTTTTTGAATTCGCCACCAGACGACGCGTTTGTGGTTCAGATAGCACCTAGTCAAACGCTTAAATCGAGCTCATTAATGAGTCATAAAGATGATTTACTGCATGATTACGAATTGGGTTTAGAAGCCGGTTACCGATTTGTGGAGACCTATACCTCAACGGAAAACGCTCGCAACTCGCATATGCCACAGTTAGCCACCATTGCTGCGGGTAACTAATTCCCGAAGTTGATGAGCTAGCATGCTGTGAGCTCGTTATGCTGTTTAAGCAGATTTTAGTGAGTCGTGTTCTGAAATGAAAAAGGGTTATTGAACTTGGTTCGATAACCCTTTTAAGTTTTTGAGATTAGGCGAATCGTTTCGCCTTAAGGTCAAATATTAGGTGACAGGCAAGATTCTCATACAGTTGGTTGACCCTGCTACATCCATAATGTCGCCTTGAGTGACGATCACTAGGTCACCAAACTTAAGGTGTCCTTTCTCTTTCAAGCAAGTGAGTGTAGATAGTGCAATGTCAAAGCTGTCTTCGGCTTCTGTCTCGAAGTAGATTGGTGTCACACCTCGGTATAAGGTACAGCGATTAAGCGTTCCTTCGTTACGAGACAGCGCGTAGATCGGCATGTCGGCACTCAGGCGAGACATCATCAGTGCGGTGCGGCCTGACTCGGTGAGAGTGACAACGCCTTTAATGCCTTCCATATGGTTTGCAGAGTAGATGGTCGCCATCGAAACGGTTTCTTCGGCAGTAACAAAGGTGCGGTCAATACGGTAATTGGATTGGTTATTAATGCCTGCCATTTTTTCCGCACCAATACAGACTTCAGCCATCGATTTTACGGTCTCGACTGGGTAGTCACCAGCTGCAGTTTCACCAGACAGCATCACAGCATCGGTGCCATCGAGTACGGCGTTGGCAACATCCATAACTTCGGCACGGGTTGGCATTGGCGCAGAAATCATTGATTCCATCATCTGAGTTGCGGTGATGACAGTTCGGTTAAGCGCTCTGGCACGGCGTATAAGCTGTTTTTGTACTCCGACTAACTCAGGGTCGCCAATTTCCACTCCGAGGTCACCACGAGCCACCATGACCACATCTGAGGCCATTATGATGTCATCCATGTTCTCAACTGTAGCTACTGTCTCTGCTCGCTCCACTTTTGCGACGAGGTGAGCTTCTAAGCCGGCTTCTCGTGCAAGCTGACGAGCATAGTGCATGTCTTCACCATTACGAGGGAAAGACACCGCTAGGTAATCCACTTTGATTTGTGCGGCGGTGACGATGTCGCGCTTGTCTTTTTCTGTTAGCGCTTCTGCGGAAAGGCCACCCCCTTTTTTGTTGATGCCTTTGTTATTTGAGAGTGGGCCGCCAATGATGACTTCGGTATGAACGCGACAGCCTTCCACTTTGGTTACTTTGAGTTGAACACGACCATCGTCAAGCAACAGTATATCGCCGGCGGATACGTCGTTAGGCAGTTCTTTGTAATCAAGGCCAACGGCTTCTTGATTGCCTTCACCTAAACCTAGGCTGCTATCGAGAGTGAACAGGTCGCCTACGGCAAGTTGGATTTTGCCATCTTTGAATGTCGACACACGAATCTTGGGACCTTGTAAGTCTCCGAGAATGGCGATTTGAGTACCGTGTCTTTTTGCTATTGCTCTGACTTTTTCTGCGCGTTGTATATGGTCGTCGCTGGTGCCGTGAGAGAAGTTCATACGAACAATATTGGCACCGGCTTTGATGATCTCTTCAAGCACGTTACCTTTATCAGTAGAAGGGCCTAGCGTTGTGACGATTTTCGTTTTTCTTAATTCGGCTGTCATGAATACTCCTAGAGTGAGGCCAAGTAATCTTTTAAAAGACTGAATTAAGTATATGCATTAATTGATAATTTATTGGGAGCTAGGAGGATATTTCTTGATTTGCCTTTAATTATTGAATTCAGGGCTCAAATGCGATGTTTTATTCTGAAAATTAAGTCGCAAATTATCGATGTGGGTGTTAATTTTCCTCGAACTATTTGACTCGATACACAAAGATTCATGTATATACGTGATACTGGTCACGGCGATATACCAAGTGACTTCACAATTACTTCGCAAAGTAAAAAAATTACCTCGTTGATGATTTCTGGAGCGTAAAATGTACATGGCTCAACCGGGCCATATTGATCATATCAAACAGGTCAATGCTGGTCGTGTATATAAACTAATTGACCTTAAAGGTCCTATTTCTCGTATCGATCTGTCCAAGCAAAGTGAGTTGGCTCCGGCGAGTATTACTAAAATTACCCGTGAACTCATTGAAGCTCACCTTATTCACGAAACGACGGTTCAAGAAGCCACGACTCGTGGGCGTCCTGCTGTCGGTCTGCAAACCAATAACGAAGGTTGGCAATTTTTGTCGATGCGTCTTGGTCGCGGATACTTGACGATCGCGCTCCATGAATTGGGCGGCGACGTGCTTATCGATACCAAGATTGATATCCATGAACGTGATCAAGACGATGTGCTTGCGCGTCTTCTCCATGAAATCGATGAGTTCTTCCAAACCTATGCCGAGCAACTCGACAGGGTGACGAGTATCGCTATCACACTGCCAGGTCTGGTGAATTCAGAGCAAGGTATTGTGTTGCAGATGCCGCACTATAACGTTGAAAACTTAGCGTTGGGGCCGGAGATCTACAAAGAAACCGGTTTGCCAGTTTTTATTGCCAATGATACCCGAGCGTGGGCATTAGCAGAAAAGCTGTTTGGTAACTCACAAGACAACGACAACTCTGTTCTTATCTCGATTCACCACGGTTTAGGTGCCGGGATCATTCTTGATGGTCGCGTTCTGCAAGGACGTCACGGTAACATCGGTGAGTTGGGGCATATCCAGATCGACAAGGAAGG
Source organism: Vibrio sp. 10N.247.310.98 (assembly GCF_041467395.1). Classification (NCBI taxonomy): domain Bacteria; kingdom Pseudomonadati; phylum Pseudomonadota; class Gammaproteobacteria; order Vibrionales; family Vibrionaceae; genus Vibrio; species Vibrio sp. 10N.247.310.98. The sequence goes on from NZ_JBFSUL010000011.1 coordinate 65,490, forward strand.
CAAGCTTTGCCACTGTGGTAATCGAGGCTGTTTAGAAACGGTGGCGAGTTCTCAGGCAATCCGTGAGCAAGTCAAAGAGCGATTGGTAAATGGTGAAGAATCAACGCTAACGGTGTTTGAAGACGTCACTATTGAACAGATCTGTGCTGCCGCTGCTAATGGGGATCCGCTGGCTGTCGAAGTGATTGAACAGTTAGGCCGTTATCTAGGTTCTGCGATTGCGATTGTGATTAACCTGTTCAACCCAGAGAAAATCTTGGTGGGTGGTGTTATCAATCAGGCGAAGAGCGTGTTATACCCGGCGATTCAAAAGTGTATCGAAGAGCAGAGTCTATCGGTTTACCATAAAGACTTAGAGCTGGTGGAATCTCGTTTTTATAAGCAGGCAACCATGCCAGGTGCTGCGCTCATCAAGCAGGCCTTATACGATGGCCAACTGTTAATGAAAGTTATTGAAGGTTAACCCCTTTTTCTCGTCTTGTAGCCTTACCTTGAACCTTTCCATGTACTTAAGCTTTGTATAACATCATTTGTTGTACTTAGTTTAAGCATTCTGTGCATTGGCGCTTTGCTTTAACCTATTGAAGTAGGCTATTGTAGCCACAGTTATTATTTGTCACTAAGGTGTTGTATGTCTGGCGTTTTAAATTCGGTTGATCAGAGAACCAAACTGGTCGGTGAAAACCGTCTGGAACTCTTGTTATTCAGCTTAAATAGTCGTCAACTATTTGCGATTAACGTATTTAAAGTGAAAGAAGTCCTCAAAGTGCCAGTACTCACTCGCTTACCGGGCTCTCATCATCATATTACGGGTGTTGCGTCTTTACGTGGTGAATCGGTGCCTGTTATCGATTTACGCAGTGCCATTGGCTTTCCGCCATCTCGTGCGGAGTCTCAAGAGAGCAACCTGATTATTACGGAATACAACCGAACCGTACAAGGTTTCTTGGTTGGGCAAGTTCGTAATATCGTGAACACGACATGGACAGAAATCCAGCCGCCGCCAAAGACAACAGGCCGTGCAAACTACCTAACCGCTATTACGCATATTCAAGAAGAAGAGCAGCACAAGATCGTCGAGATCATCGATGTTGAGAAAGTGTTGGCTGAGATCATTGATTACGATGTCTCGATCTCTGAAGGCGTTTTAGATGAACAATTAGCTCAGGAGATGATAGGACGTAACGTGCTTATCGTTGATGACTCTTCAACAGCGCGTAACCAAATTAAAGGCACCTTGTCGCAGTTGGGTTTGAACATTATTGAGTGTTGTGATGGCTTAGAAGCACTGACCTTACTTAAGGGCTGGTGTGATGAAGGCAAAGACATCAATCAAGAAATATTGTTGATGATCACCGATGCTGAAATGCCTGAAATGGACGGTTATAAACTGACACATGAAGTACGTACTGACCTAAGAATGCATGACCTATTCATAACGCTAAACACTTCATTAAGTGGAAGTTTTAATGAAGCTATGGTTGAGAAAGTAGGGTGTAACCGCTTTATTTCTAAGTTCCAGCCAGACCTCTTGGTTGAAGTGACTCAAGAGCGAATGCGTCAGATTTTATAATTAATGCTGCTGTACGGTTTGTTTTGAGTGACCTTATAGAAAACGCTTGCTAATATTCACGCAGCATATTTTTCTTAACGAAATATGCTCAACTACTAGCGTAATTTTTCACACACAATCTAAGGTAGTTCCTCTTAATGATATGGTTAACGTCTAAAGTCGTCATGACTTTGAGCTTATTACTGTATAGGGAATTTAAGAAAAGACGTACGGAAGCTGAAGTTGAGTCATAACTCAACAACTGGAATTGAAGGGAAGCGGATGCTTCCCTTTTTCGTTTTTCTTTCTCTCTTTTCTTTAGCCAATGATCGATTGAGAACAGTTGGTACTTCGCTAATGAAAATCCCGAGATTTGGTTTTCAAGCCAACAATTTCATCGGTAATATCGATAAGTTTTCCCGCGATAACATGCACGACTTCACCTTCTTTTTCTAATATCCCTTGTACTTTTAACGCCTTGGCTGTGAGATAAGCTTGCTGTTGAGCGCGTGCGGTTGCTCCCCATACCACGACATTAATATTGCCAGTGCTATCTTCCAGCGTAACAAAGGTGACACCTGCCGCGGTGCCGGGAGATTGTTTACCTGTGACTAATCCGACAACGGTGACCATAGATTTGTGTCTTTGCTGTATTAAATCTTTCATGTGTGTGAATCGACCCAATCGTCCTGCTTCTTCGAGCAAAGTGATGGGGTGCTTGTTCAATGAAATTCCGACACTGGTGAAGTCTTCGAGTAGATCTTGCATCTCGTTGGGCTTGTGCAGTACATGTTCGTCATGCCCTGCCTCAGCATCGTCATAGGCTTGGCTAAACAGAGGTAAATCCGACGCCGAGTCCATGATCGCCCAGCGAGTCTGGAAGCGGTCACCAGAAACGTTATGTAGCGCATTGGCCGATGCCAGTAGCTCGATATCTTTCTTATTCATCGATAACTGTTTGACCTGACTAGGGTGGCGATAACCGGATTGTGGGCGATTGGCGAGCACGCTTTGAATTCCATGCTCGCTGAATCCTTTGATTTGTCGCAGTCCTAAGCGAATCGCTAGACCATTCTGATGAGAGACAACCGTGTGGTCGTTTTGAGAAGCGTTCACACATATCGGAAGTATCACCACATTGTGTCGTTGTGCGTCTTGTACCAACTGTGAAGGGCTATAAAACCCCATCGGTTGGCTAGTCAACAGAGAAGCGTAGAAGCACTCTGGGTAGTAGCATTTCAACCAAGCGGAGCAATACGCTAACACCGCAAACGAAGCGGAGTGGCTTTCAGGAAAACCGTACTCGCCAAAGCCGCATATCTGTTTAAAGATCTGCTCAGCAAACTCTGTCTCATAGCCGCGCTTTTGCATTCCTTCGATGAGTTTGTTTTTAAACTTAAAGACGTTGCCATTTTTCTTCCAAGCGGCCATTGCCCGTCTGAGTTGATCTGCTTCTCCGCCTGTGAACCCTGCAGCGACCATCGCGAGTTTGATCACTTGCTCTTGGAATATCGGTACACCTAAGGTGCGCGACAGTACTGATTCCACGTCTTTAGATGGATAACTGATTAGCTCAATGCCATCTCGACGCTTGAGAAACGGATGCACCATATCACCCTGAATAGGACCTGGGCGTACGATAGCGATTTGAATCACCAAGTCGTAATAAGTCTTCGGTTTAAGCCTTGGCAGCATGCTCATTTGTGCGCGTGACTCAATTTGGAATATCCCGACTGTGTCTGCTCGCTGAATCATGCCGTAAACCTGAGGATCGTCCTTAAGGCGAGTGATCTCAGCAATGGTCAGTGATCGCCCGTGAATACGTTTGATCAGGTCGAAACATTTACGAATCGCAGAGAGCATACCCAACGCGAGCACATCAACTTTCAGCAAGCCTAAGGTTTCTAGATCATCCTTATCCCATTGGATAATGGTTCGATCGTGCATCGCTGCATTTTCGACGGGAACCAGCTCATACAAAGGCCCTGAGGATATGACAAAGCCACCGACATGTTGAGATAAGTGACGTGGGAAGCCGATAATCTCATTAACCAAGTGGATAAACTGCTGCCCCTTCAAAGAATCAGGTTGTAGCCCTAATTGAGTGAGCTGAGCCTGCCAACCTAAGCTTTTGTCCCTGCGATTGGTGTTCTTGATGAAGTAGTCGAGCTGAGTTTCTTGTAGCCCTAATGCTTTCCCCACATCTCTCACCGCACTTTTGAAGCGATAAGAGATGACTGTTGCAGCAAGTGCAGCCCGTTCTCTACCGTATTTTTTATAGATGTATTGGATGACTTCTTCACGACGTTCGTGTTCAAAATCGACATCAATATCAGGCGGCTCATCGCGCTCTTTACTGATGAAACGCTCAAACAGCACCGAGATCTGTCTTGGGTCGACAGAGGTGATTTCTAAGCAGTAACAGACCACGGAATTGGCCGCTGAACCTCGACCTTGGTAAAGAATGCCTTGGCTTTTGGCAAACATCACGATGTCGTGAATGGTGAGAAAAAAGAAAGGGTAGTCAAGCTCGTCAATTAATCCCAATTCTTTATCTATGATTTGTTGGATGTCGTCAGGTACACCTTGTGGGAAGCGAGTTCGTTTTCCCTTTTCGACCAACATGCGCAGATAACTCATGGGTGTCTCACTTTGAGGAATCAGTTCACTGGGATATTCGTATCGTAAGCTATCTAAATCAAATTCACACAACTCAGCGATGCGGTTGCTCTCTTCTAGCCACTCCGCTTTGAAGATATGAGAGAGCTTATTGATACTCCGTAAACAACGTTCTGCATTAGCGAGTAAGTGACTGCCCACTTCGGTAATGGGTTTTTGATATTTAATCGCAGTGAGTGAGTGCTGCAAGGGTAAGCGATTCGCATTGTGCATCAACACACCACCACAAGCTGTAATCGGCAGTTGGTGATGTTGTGACAGCTCAACGCAGTAATCTGTGTACTGCTGGTCGGTTTGCTTTAGGTGTCTTTGTAAGCCGATCCACAACCGACCTGAATGATGCTGGGAGAGCCATTGCCCCCAGTGTGCGTCTTCATTTTTCTGTTGAGGAAGCCAAAGAATAAAGCAGTGCTTAGCCGACATGATATCCCACTCAGAGAGCTGATAATGTCCCTTGCTGCTACGACGTCTCGCGTTGGTAATAATACGGCACAGCTCGGCGTAGGCTTGTCTGTTTGGGCATATCAAGACCACTTGGCACTCTTCATTTAGCCAAAACATGCTCCCGACAATTTGCTTGAGTGACAGTTTATGTTGCTTGATTGCAGAGTGAACCTTAACGATGCCCGCGACTGAGCACTCATCAGTAACCGCGAGTGCTTTGTAACGTAAGAAGTCGGCCTGTAAAACAAGCTCTTCCGCATGCGAAGCTCCCTCTAGAAAGGAGTAATTACTTTGACAGAAAAGCTCTGAGTATTGCTGAGACATAATGTGATCTCACTTAACCATTGCGAGTGAACATGATTGAAAAGGGACGCTGAAATTGAATAAGTAGAACGGAGGAGCTAACAAAGTTTCTTGCTGACTTACGTTCTTACCGACTAGCTAAATAAGCCGTGCAAAAACCACTGTTTATCTGGCGTTTTAAATATCCAGAGCCACCGACCGTTTTCGCTGTGAGCAATAAAGTAGTCACGAATGACCTTCTCTCCGTCCCACCAGCCAGACACAATGCGCTCTGGGCCTTGAGATAAGGTGACGCTTTCGGTTAAGGCTTCGGGCTCTGGCAGTAAAATACTGGGCCTGAGCCGCTGTTGAACGACGCTGAGAGCTGTGGTTTGTTGCTCGCTCCTTGAGGGCGCTTGCCTTTTTGTCACAGACTTACTCAGTGTTGGGAGCGAATACTGATTGGCCTTTTCTGGCCTTGGGTCGTGCTGTATTTTTGGTGTTTGAATACAGGCTTGTCCAAGCTTTGCTTGCAGTAGTGAGAGCAAATCTAACGCGGCAAGTGTTCCGGTATTACCATCAAAAAGATCATGGTAGGCCATTTGGGGTTCTCCATGACGAACCAAGCTGAGGGTCAGTCCTTGAACCGGTGCGGTGAGCTTGAGTGACTCTAAGGTGAGATGAGTAAGGTTCGCCCATTTTTCAGCAAGGTAATCACCTTGTGCCGAATAAAAAGAGACAGGGTGATCGTCTTTATCTCTTAGGTGTAAAGTCAGAGTTAACTCGAAAGCCACTCGATCGCGTAGCTTCAAAAAACATTCGAGTTGATTCAGTAATTTCAGCAACGGCTTTTCGATAAATAGGATGTTTTCAATATCAAACAATAGCTCCAAATATTGCTGGAAATTCTCTGGTGGATGATAGAAATCAATCGGGTGCTTGAACTGGCCGTTAAGGCGACCGACATAATTCACCAAGTCGATATCAAAGCGGCGTGCGACCTCTTGCAAAGGCAGCTTCAATAACTCTTCAATGATATTAATGCCGACACGATTTAAGCGTTCAACTTGTTTAGGCGGCAGTTCGCTAGAACTTAGAGCTTGCTGATTAACCCAAGTCTTCATCTGCTCAATATTGTTTGTTGCTTGGTTGATCGCTTGCTTACCCAAAAGGATCGCAGAAAGCGGTGAATAACCCGTCGCAAAGTTGAACTGAATATTGAGCGTTTCTAAATGGCTTTTGAGTTCATGCCAATAGTTATCTAGCCCGTCGTAAAGTGACAGCATGTTAGAGGCTTTAATCAACAAACCATTAGGTGGCAATAACGCCATATCAGAAGTGACCAGATACGCCCATTGAGCTATCTCTTTCAGCTTACTTTTCTCCAGCTCAATACTGTAAGGGTGGACGTGTAAGTTATGGCAAAGCGCTGCCGCAGACCCTAGACCCATCTCCAGTGTAATGCCTGAGTCCAGTGCTGCTTGATTAGCCTGCAGCACACGATGATCTTTTTCATCCACGATGATAATAGGTTGTTCGCGTGAGTCTTCGCTCGAACCCAATTCATTAGAGTTAAATAAGGTATCCAACTGCAGAGATGGAAAGTGCAGATAAAGCCACAGCATGCGCTAACCTTGTTTCGCAATAGGAAAGGCCAATACAGTATTACCTGATAGACCGTGGTGTGAACTATCGATGTTGATGACTTTCTCTGTCAGTAACGGCCAATTTGGGGTCATGTCGAGAATAAAGCTGCCATACGACCAACTGCCTTTTCTCTTCGTCACTTCAACCTTTAACCCCTGCGCGTGAGAAGAGAGTTTCATGCTTAAAGAAACGGGTAGGGATAATTGATTATGGCTGGTGGCTTTAAAGTGAAATTGCAGGCACTTGCCCGTTTCGCTTGCTGCTTGTAGGCGTTTGGTTTGGTGAATTTCGAGATCGGTTCCCCATAACAATACAGAATGGCAAGCACCACTTTTGAGGCACTGCTCAGCTGCCCACAACGCATCGAGATCGCGTTGAGGCTGGATAACGAGAATGTTTTCTAATTCAATGCCTTGGCTGTTAAAAAACTCAGCACAGATCTTCCCTGGCGGGTTAATGAATATGGCCAGTTTTTGCGAGTTTTGTTGAGATAAATAGGGCGTCAGTAGGCGAAGCTCGCCGATCCCTTGTTGTGATTCAACTTCAATAACGCCGTGCGTCGGGAAGCCGCCATCAAGCTGTTTATCCAGTTGAGGATAGCCTGTTGAAGTGGTGCTTCCTTGCGTTGTTGATTGTAACCCTTTCCAGATTAGCTGGCGGTCTTGTAAGTTTTTTATTAGTTCATGCATAATTAAATACCTGTATATTTATACAGTATATTTAACAATGAAAAAGATGCAAAGCAAAATGACGAAAATTAGTAGAAGTAAGTGTTAGATGCTTGATTTAGATACAAAAAAAGCCGCTATTAAAGCGACTTTTTACGATTGGTTATAATATCAACTACTTAGGTTGAGCGTCGATACATTGGCCATTAATATCTGTCACACTTGGGTTCATTAAGTGTAAGTACAGTGGGATGATATCCAGTGGCGTTTTTAGCTTGTTTGCATCTTCACCTGGGTATGCTTTTGCGCGCATTCGAGTTTGAGTGCCGCCCGGATTGATCGCATTAACACGGATGTTGGTGTCTTCAAGCTCATCCGCTAGGATTTGCATCATACCTTCGGTAGCAAACTTAGAGATCGCGTAAGTGCCCCAGAATGCACGGCCAGAGTGGCCAACGGTAGAAGAGGTAAATACGATACGACCTGCTTCCGCTTTCTTAAGAGCAGGCAGAAGTGCTTGAGTCATCAAGAATTCAGACTTCACATTGATCTGCATAACATCATCAAAAGTCTCTTCATCAATCTGCTCAAACGGGCTCAGAGTACCGAGAACGCCAGCGTTATGAAGTAGACCGTCTAAACGACCGAACTGTGACTCAATGGTTTCAGCCATATCAATGTAGTTCTGCTTTGTCGCGCCTTTTAGATCCAGTGGGATGATCGCAGGCTGTGGGTAACCAGCGCTTTCGATTTCATCGTAAATGAATTCAAGGTTTTTAACATTGCGGCCTAACAGAATGACAGTTGCACCATGTTGAGCGAAGCTTAGTGCTGCTTGGCGACCAATGCCAGCACCGGCACCTGTAACCAAAATTACTTTATCTTTGAGGGCATCTGTAGAGATTGGGTAATCCACTGTGCTTATCCTTCTTTCTTTTATTATGTTCGTCATTCCATTGATGTTTAATCACACAGATAACCGCAGGAATGATGAGAAATTCTTGGTAATCGTGACAAGATGGTTACAATACACTAATTCATACAATAGGGGATATGACATTGGAATTTTTGTTGGACTACGGCTTGTTTTTAGCCAAGATTGCGACCGTTGTAATCGCCATCATCGCAATTTTAGTGATTGCTAAATCTGTGGGTGGGAAATCAAGCGCGATTAAAGGTGAGCTGGAAATCACGAACCTATCTGAACATCATAAACAGACGATTGAACAACTAGAGCACCATCTACACGATGATGCTTTCATCAAAGCCCGTGATAAAGCAGAAAAGAAAGCGGAAAAAGAGAAAGTAAAATCACGCGGTAAAGAAGTGAAGAAAGCAGCGAAAGAGGGTGAGCTTGATAGTAAGCGTGAACCACATCTATTCGTTCTTGATTTTAACGGCAGCATTGATGCGAAAGAAGTGGCTTCATTACGTGAAGAGGTAACGGCGGTTCTGGCTGTGGCTCGTGAAGGTGATGAAGTATTGCTGAAACTTGAGTCTGGCGGTGGCATGGTTCACGGCTATGGTTTAGCGTCTTCTCAACTTGATCGTATCAAAGCGGCAGGTTTGCCTCTGACTATCTCGGTAGACAAAGTGGCGGCAAGCGGCGGTTACATGATGGCATGTATCGCAGACAAAATTGTATCTGCACCGTTTGCTATTGTTGGCTCTATTGGTGTTATCGCTCAACTGCCAAACTTCAACAAACTACTTAAAAAGCACGATATTGAGTTCGAGCAGCTAACGGCGGGTGAGTACAAACGCACGCTTACTATGTTTGGTGAGAACAGCGATAAAGCACGTGAGAAGTTTAAAGAAGAGCTAGAAGAGACACATGGCCTATTCAAAGACTTCATCCGTGACCATCGTCCTGCGTTAGATCTTGAAAAAGTAGCAACGGGTGAACACTGGTTTGGTACACAAGCACATGAACTTGGACTGGTGGATGAGATCAGCACTTCTGATGACTTAGTCGTAGCGGCATGTAAGGACAAAACGGTTCTAGCGATCCACTACGTACAGAAGAAAAAGCTTTCAGACAAACTAGCGGGCGTGGCAGGTAAATCTGCAGACAGCGTGTTGATGAAGCTGATTGAACGCGGTCAAAAGCCGATTGTTTAAGCTTATTGAGTTCTAGTTCTAGTTCTAGTTCTAGGCTTGGTGCCTTACGTTCATTTACAGACGTTTGAGCCTTAAAAAGAAAGCGCATAAGTCATCAGACTTATGCGTTTTTTTATTGCTCCACTTCCGAGCGGGTGACCACTATGTTGTAGGGGGAGCGGAGTTTTATACCAAACACTGACTTACTGTGATTGATATTAAATCTTGGCTCCATAATCATTACGTTTTGGACAAGTAGTCAGAATCTCTCTATGACCCGTATCTTTGAGCTCTTCCAAAATCACATCAAAGCCCCACAAGCGATAGAGATGCTTCATCACTTCGTCGTAGCCTTTATCAAGCGGGATGCGGTCGTGAGGCACATATTGCAGTGTCATTGAGCGGTCACCACGAACATCGACATTAAACACCTGAATGTTTGGTTCAAGGTTACTTAGGTTGTATTGCGCCGCAAGCTTCTCACGAATCAGGCGATAGCCCGGATCATCATGAATAGCACTCACCTCAATGGTATTTTTACGGTCGTCGTCGAGTACAGAGAACAGCTTAAAGTCTCGAATGATTTTTGGAGAAAGGTATTGGCTGATGAAACTTTCATCTTTGAAGTTGTGCATCGCAAAGTGCACCGCTTCTAACCAATCACTTCCGGCTAACTCAGGGAACCACTCTCTATCTTCATCGGTTGGCTCTTCACAGATGCGTCGGATGTCTCTAAACATCGCAAAGCCAAGCGCATAAGGGTTTATCCCGCTGAAATAAGGACTGTTGTAGGCAGGTTGTGCGACGACACTGGTATGGCTGTGTAGGAATTCTAAGATGAACTTATCACTCACCAAGCCTTCGTCGTAAAGGTGGTTAAGAATGGTGTAATGCCAGAAGGTTGCCCAGCCTTCGTTCATCACTTGAGTTTGTTTTTGAGGGTAGAAGTATTGGCTCACTTTGCGAACGATGCGAACACACTCTCGTTGCCAAGGTTCAAGCAGTGGTGCGTTCTTCTCGATAAAGTAGAGAATGTTTTCTTGAGGCTCGCTAGGAAAGCGGATCTTGGTCTCTTCTTCCTTACTTTTATTTTGAGGAACGGTTCGCCATAGCTCATTCACTTGAGATTGCAGATAAGCTTCGCGTTCTTCTTGTCTTGCTGTCTCTTCTGCAATGGAAATCTTCTCAGGGCGTTTGTATCGGTCTACGCCGTAATTCATCAGTGCGTGACAAGAATCAAGGAGCTGCTCGACTTCAGCAACACCATATTTCTCTTCACAACCACTGATGTACTTCTTAGCAAACAACAAGTAATCGATGATGGAACTGGCATCAGTCCATGTTTGGAACAGGTAGTTGCCTTTAAAGAAAGAGTTGTGGCCATAACAAGCGTGAGCCATTACCAGCGCCTGCATTGTGACCGTGTTCTCTTCCATCAGGTAAGCGATACAAGGATCGGAGTTGATTACGATTTCGTATGCCAAGCCCATTTGGCCATGCTTGTAGTTTTGCTCGGTTTGAATGAATTTCTTACCAAAAGACCAGTGGTTGTAATTGATAGGCATACCAATGCTCGAGTAGGCATCCATCATCTGTTCTGAAGTAATCACTTCAATCTGGTTTGGGTAAGTATCTAAACGGTAATGCTGCGCAACACGTTTGATTTCTACGTGGTATTTCTCCAAGAGGTTGAACGTCCAATCTGGACCATCAGGCAGCATCTTGTCGTTTTTCTTTTTTGCAGCTTTGTTTTTCTCTGCAACGTTTGATTTCGCTGTCATGGCAAACTCCCTTACGCTGTCTCTTTCTGGAACAGTTCTCTAAACACAGGAAAAATATCATCCACCGTTTTAATGTTTTTCATGGCGAAGTTGTCAAAGCTTGCTTCTAACTTCTCATACTCGTGCCAAAGCGTTTGGTGAGAGCGGCGTGTAATTTCGATATAAGAGTAATACTGACAAGTTGGCAGAAGCGTGTTGACCAACAGCTCTTTACAACGAGGCGAGTCGTCAGCCCAGTTATCACCATCAGATGCTTGTGCCGCATAGATATTCCACTCATTAGCTGGGTAACGGTCTGCGACAATTTCTTTCATTAATTTCAGTGCGCTAGAAACGATGGTGCCGCCCGTCTCTTGTGAGTAGAAGAACTCATGTTCGTCGACTTCTTTCGCTTGAGTATGGTGACGAATAAACACCACATCGACGTTTTCGTAGGTGCGATTTAAGAACAGATACAGAAGAACATAAAAGCGCTTCGCAATATCTTTTGTGGCCTGATCCATAGAGCCCGATACATCCATTAGACAGAACATCACGGCTTGGCTAGATGGAATAGGGCGCTTCTCGTAGTTTTTAAAACGTAAGTCGAAGGTGTCAATGAACGGCACGCTTTCAATCTTTTTACGTAACTCGGCAATCTCTTCTTTGAGGCGACCTTCCTCAAAAGGTTGTGCCGGCTCCGTCATTTTAACTTGGTCAAGCTGTTCCATCAGTAGGTTAAGCTCGCGCTTTTTACCTGCTGTCATCGCGGTTCTACGAGCTAGAGATTGCTGCAGTGAACGAACAATAGCGATGTTGGATGGAATCCCCGCACTCTGATAACCAGAGCGGTGGGTTTTCCATTCGGTGATTTTGTTGACCTGATTTTTCTCTAGATTAGGTAGAGCTAAATCTTCAAAGAGAATATCAAGATACTCATCTTTTGAAATTTGGAAGGTAAATTCATCTTGGCCTTCGCCATCAGGGCTTGCGTCGCCTTGGCCTGAGCCACCACCTTGACCACCACCTTTAGGGCGTTCGATTTTATCGCCAGTGATGAACTGATCATTACCTGGGTGAACGCGCTCTCTTACGCCGCCTTGACCTTGGTGAAAGTTCGGCTCTTTGATGTCTTTATGGGGAATAGTGACGTCTTCACCTGTTTCTGTATTGGTGATTGAGCGTCGGTTAACTGCATCGGCAACAGATTCTTTGATTTGCTCTTTATGGCGTCGTAAGAAACGCTGTCTATTCACAGCACTCTTATTTTTGCCATTGAGCCTCCGATCGATAAATTGTGCCATAAGAACTCCCTCTCAGCTGATGTCGCGATCCTACTTTTTATTCGGGTATAAGAGTTATTGATTTACTAAGGTATAAAAGTTATTGGTTTATACGAGCTGCTCAGTTGAGCAGCTCAATACCGTTTAGTTATGAGGATTTACGAACTCTTAGGTACCACTCAGATAGCAGTCTCACTTGCTTCTCGGTGTAGCCTTTTTCCATCATACGAGCAACGAAGTCGTCATGTTTTTTCTGATCATCCGTTGAGGTCTTAGCATTGAACGAAATAACAGGAAGTAGCTCTTCTGTGTTAGAGAACATTTTCTTCTCAATCACAGTGCGCAGTTTCTCGTAGCTCGTCCACACTGGGTTTTGACCGTTATTGTTGGCTTTGGCACGAAGCACAAAGTTCACAATCTCATTTCGGAAGTCTTTAGGGTTACTGATACCGGCTGTCTTCTCGATTTTCTCTAGTTCACCATTCAGAGAAGCACGGTCAAATAGTTGGCCTGTTTCTGGGTCGCGGTACTCTTGGTCTTGAATCCAGAAATCTGCGTAGGTGACATAGCGGTCGAAGATATTCTGACCGTACTCAGAGTAAGACTCTAGATAAGCGGTTTGAATTTCTTTACCGATGAACTCTACGTAGCGTGGCACTAGGTATCCTTTCAAGAACTCTAGGTACTTCTCGGCGGTCTCTTGAGGGAACTGCTCCCGTTCGATTTGCTGCTCAATAACGTAGAACAGGTGCACTGGGTTCGCGGCCACTTCGGCTTGGTCGAAGTTAAACACACGAGACAGGATCTTAAAGGCGAAACGCGTTGATAGCCCAGACATGCCTTCGTCAACGCCAGCATAATCTCGGTACTCTTGGTAGCTCTTCGCTTTTGGATCGGTGTCTTTTAGAGTCTCACCATCGTAAACACGCATCTTAGAGAATAGAGATGAGTTTTCAGGCTCTTTTAGTCTCGAAAGAATGCTGAATTGCGATAGCAGATCGAGTGTGCTTGGTGAGCAAGGCGCTTGGGATAGCTCACTGTGCTCAAGCAGTTTCTTGTAGATCTTAACTTCTTCAGACACACGCAGACAGTAAGGGACTTTTACAATGTACACACGGTCGAGGAATGCTTCGTTGTTTTTGTTGTTACGGAAGGTCTGCCACTCAGATTCGTTCGAGTGAGCGAGAATCATACCGTCAAATGGCAGTGCAGAAAGCCCTTCGGTACCGTTGAAGTTACCTTCTTGTGTTGCCGTAAGTAGAGGGTGTAATACTTTGATTGGCGCTTTGAACATCTCCACGAATTCCATCACACCTTGGTTGGCTTTACAAAGCGCACCAGAGTAGCTGTAGGCATCAGGATCATCTTGAGAGAAGTGTTCAAGTTTACGAATATCAACTTTACCAACCAGAGACGAGATATCTTGGTTGTTTTCATCACCTGGCTCCGTTTTCGCGATCGCAACTTGATCGAGAATAGAAGGGCGCAGTTTGATGACTTTGAATTTGGAAATATCACCGCCAAAATCGTGCAGACGTTTTGCTGCCCACGGAGACATAATTGAGCGAAGATAGCGTTTCTCAATGCCATATTCATTCTTCAATAAGTCGCCGTCTTCGTTAACGTCGAATAGACAGAATGGGTGATCGTTTACTGGGCTTCGTTCACCGTCAGCAGACAATACATAGATTGGTAGTTTCTGCATCAGGGCTTTGAGTTTTTCAGCGAGAGAAGATTTACCACCGCCCACAGGGCCAAGTAGGTAAAGGATTTGTTTACGTTCTTCTAAACCTTGCGCAGCATGTTTTAAGTAAGAAACAATCTGTTCAATCGCATCTTCCATGCCGTAGAAATCTTTAAATTCGCTGTAGCGTGAGATGACACGGTTCGAGAAAATACGACTTAGGTGGGGGTCTTGAGCGGTGTCTATAACCTCCGGTTCGCCGATGGCCAGTAGTAAGCGCTCAGCAGCGTTAGCGTAAGCACTTTTATCGTCTTTACACAGCCCTAAGAACTCTTGCAATGTGAGCTCTTCTTCCTTGGCTGCTTCATAACGTGATTGATAGTGGTCAAAAATACTCATAGTCACATTCCCCTTGTTAACCAGTCAAAACTGATGAGCGATTGAAAAATAGGCTCTCCCTACATTTTAAGGTTAGACCCGCTTGCACAATTTTGCTTAACAATTATGTATTTATTTACAATTTTGCGTGTGAAAAACCTAGCGAGCGCAATAGGCAACTTGAGGCGTGTAGAATCCAATTATTTTACATTCGAGGGGATCTAGCCGTTTGTTTTGTGATTTTAGGTCGCTTAATAATACTCACACTGGATTTATGTGTATTAGATGTATAACTGAGCTCTATTGATTTATTGGAATGAAGTACCATATAATGCGCAGCGTTATCAAAAATTGCTCAATAAATAGGTAGATGTAGTGAAGAATTATGGGTTAAAAATAGTGGCTATCTGCATGTTACGCCAAATGTTCGAGTAACTGGTGGCGTTCGTTATACCAACCTTGAAGGTGATATAGAGAATAGCCCAATACTTGAAAGTGGTATCAACATGGCCGCGAACGTTGGTGTTGCTTACGTTTTCTAGTTGCTTTGGTTTTTCTCTTTGTGTGCGAACATTAAAAAAGGGTTACTCATGATGAGTAACCCTTTTTCTTGAAACTTTTTAAAAGTTATCGCTGATCTATTAACGAATTAAGCGCTAAAGATTTGAGATAGCTCTGTCGCACATAGGTGGTACTGACGAGGGCAGTTGCGCCATGTTGTTAGCATGCGACGGTACTTCTCTAGCATTGGCATCTGGCTATTGAAGTGGTGATCGGCTTTGTCGAATTGAGGGTAAAGACCTTCAGAATCAACAAGGAAACGCACGTAGTGTACGATCTGCGCTTCAGAAGCGATATCAAAACCTAAGAACTGCAGGCGACGTTGGTCTACTTCAGCACGCTCTTGTTCTGCAAGCATTTTGTTCGACTCTTGCATTGCATGGTACATCTCCATGATGTCGATAATTTCGCGACATTCTGCTTCAGTCAAACAACCAAACTCTTTGTTAAGTTCACGCATTTGGAGTTCGTAACCACGTTCTACAATCGTTTGTAGACGCTGGTATTTCGCCGAGTTCTCAGGGTTCATTTGAGACATTAGGTAGTATTGATTTGATAGAATTAGACGCTGAGCATTGGTCATTTCCATGGGATGAGCCTCACTAAAAAACTAAATGTTATATTCTTTTGTTGCAGTAAGAGTAACAGCATTCCTACGCGTGGAAACATGATCTCAACACGGATTTAATATGATTTTTTTAATTGATAAACAAAAGTTGTAAAGAAAAGTGAAAGGATAGTTAGCGCTAGAAAAGAAAACGCCCCAATCGAAATTGAGGCGCTTGAAATCACTATGAACGTCAGTCTAGATTAGTATTTTACGTTTGAATGGTACTGGCTAAGAACAGCAACAATCTCGTCCATTTTCTCTTTGCTTGGCGGGTTTGTACCTTCAAGAGGGTAGTCAAAACCAAGTGCTTCCCACTTATGTGCACCAAGCTTATGGTATGGAAGCAGTTCTACTTTCTCGATGTTATCCATGTCTTTGATGAATTCGCCTAGCAGATGAGCATCTTCAGGTGTGTCCGTGTAGCCAGGGACAATCACATAACGAATCCACGTCTTCTTACCGATTTTGTGTAAGTAGCGTGCGAAATCCAGAGTACGTCTGTTTGATACACCAATGAAATCGTGGTGAATCTCATCTCGCATGTGCTTAAGATCCAACATAACTAGATCAGAGGCTTCTAGGACTTCATCAACCACTTCAGTGTGCTTACGAATGTAGCCATTAGTATCAAGACAAGTGTGGATGCCTTCAGCTTGAGCTGCGCGGAAAAAGTCACGAACAAACTCAGGTTGTAGCATCGCTTCACCACCAGAACAGGTGATACCACCGCCCGATGCTTTCATGAAATGACGGTATGATTTTGCTTCGTTGATGATCTCTTCGACCGTTACTTCCTTTCCGTCATGAAGATCCCATGTATCACGGTTATGACAGTACATACAACGCATTAAGCAGCCTTGAAGAAACACAATAAAGCGGATACCAGGGCCATCGACAGTACCACAAGATTCGAATGAGTGAATGCGACCAGTTGTAGACATGAGCTATTCTCGTAGAGGAATTTATACCGTTTATTTTATTACAAAAACGGTACATAAAATAGGGTCAAATGGTAACGAGACCTTTAAAAATAAAGGCAACCACCTGTGAAGATGATTGCCTTTATTAAACTTGAAAAGTAAAGGACGAAAGCCCTTACTGGTGGCTAGAAGAAAGCAAACATTGTGATACCGCCAGTGGTGTACACTGACTCTTTCGCTTCTTCGTAATCCGGTGTTTTTGCGGTTAGCGCTAAAGAGGCACCAACGTATCGGTTATACCAAGCGACACCCAATACAGCAGTTACTTGAATGTTCTCTAAAGTCACATCGTAGATCGCTGGATCTTCGTTGTTTTTATTAGCGTACTCATCAACACCTGAGCGATCGCCTTCGATAGTCAGGTCGTTGAATCGGTAGCGACCTTCGAGGCCTGCATAGGTAAACCAACCAGCGTTTGATGCGCCGATCATGCCCGGTTTGAATGGGTTTTCTGTGGTGATGTTAGCTGCACCAAAGTTACCGCCTAAGTCTGTACCCCAACGAAACATGAAGCCCGTTGAAATGTCACTTCTAAAGTTACCGACGTTGATTTCAGAAACGTTAGAGATTTCGTAGTCAGTATTCGCAAGAGCTTGATTACGCATTAGGTTGAAATGGCTTAGGTAACCAACGCTTCCCGCCCATTCATCATCGACTTGGTATTCCCAACCCATCGGCTCATCCGACTTAGTGATTGAGTGAACCAGCTTTTGAGCATCTTCAGACAGTGCACGTTCGCCCGTAGTACCAAACGTGATATTAAAACGCTGGGCTTGCTGTGGGTTTAAGCTGATGTAATTGAATTCAGTGTGAAGGTAACCTGCGTATGGGCGATCATTAGGCGATGGCGTTTCTAACTCAATGTCAGAAGGCGTATACATCTTGTGGCCAATGGTGATTTCCCACTTGTCTAGAGAGCTTGCGCCCCAGTAGGAAAGACTCAATGGTTTTACCCAGTTATATGGCGTAATACTTGATGATGTGTAACCCAGAAATAAGCCGTTGGTATAGTCTTGGTCGACACCAAAAATACCATCATTATCTAAAGCAAAAGTTAACGTAGAACGCTCAGAGGCTAAAGATGAGAAAGAGAGAAGAATCAGGGGTAAACAACGCAGGTATTTCATGGAGCAGTTACTCTTAAATTATGAACCGCGATATTACCGTAATTTGACAGAATTTGTGGAAAAAAAGTGAATGGCAGGGTGCTTTTTTGCTCAACCTAACATTTCGCGGGATAGGTGAGTGTAGTGCGATTTATTTCAGATATAAAAAAGCCCCGCACATTGGCGAGGCTAATATTATTTACTGTCTATTGAGCGTGAGCTTATAGAGACTCAGTAAATGTACGTGCGATTACGTCAGCTTGTTGCTCTGCAGTTAGAGAGTTAAAGCGAACAGCGTAACCAGATACACGGATTGTTAGCTGAGGGTATTTCTCAGGGTGCTTAACTGCGTCTTCAAGAGTTTCGCGGTTAAGAACGTTAACGTTAAGGTGTTGACCACCTTCAATGCCAGCTTCGTGGTGGAAGTAACCATCCATTAGGCCTGCAAGGTTAGCACGTTGGCTGTCTTGTTCTTTACCTAGTGCGTTTGGCACGATAGAGAACGTGTAAGAGATACCATCTTGTGCGTCAGCAAACGGTAGTTTACCAACAGACGTTAGTGAAGCTACAGCGCCTTTCTCATCACGACCGTGCATTGGGTTTGCACCAGGAGCGAAAGGAGCGCCAGCACGACGACCGTCTGGAGTGTTACCTGTTTTCTTACCGTAAACCACGTTAGACGTGATAGTAAGAACTGACTGTGTAGGGATAGAGTTACGGTAAGTCTTAAGCTTACGGATCTTGTTCATGAACGTAGAAACTAGTTCACAAGCAATATCATCTACACGAGAGTCGTTATTACCGTATTTAGGGTAATCGCCTTCAATTTCGAAGTCAGTTGCAATGCCATCTTCGTCGCGGATTGGTTTAACAGTCGCGAACTTGATTGCAGACAGTGAGTCAGCTGCAACAGATAGACCAGCAATACCACAAGCCATTGTACGACGAACGTCACGGTCATGAAGAGCCATTAGAGACGCTTCGTAGCTGTACTTGTCGTGCATGTAGTGAATGCTGTTTAGTGCAGTCACGTATTGCTTAGCTAGCCAGTCCATGAAGTGATCTAGACGGGCCATTACTTTATCGTAATCAAGAACAGCGTCAGTCATTGGAGCTTCTTTAGGACCAACTTGCATCTTAAGTTTTTCGTCCACACCGCCGTTGATTGCGTAAAGCATTGTTTTCGCAAGGTTAGCACGAGCACCGAAGAACTGCATTTGCTTACCAACGATCATTGGAGATACACAACAAGCGATAGCGTAATCATCAGACTCAAGGTCAGGACGCATTAGGTCATCATTTTCGTACTGGATAGAAGAAGTATCGATAGATACCTTCGCACAGAAACGTTTGAAGCCGTCAGGTAGTTGCTCAGACCAAAGAACAGTGATGTTTGGCTCTGGAGAAGGACCCATAGTGTATAGAGAGTTTAGGAAACGGAAGTTCGAACGCGTTACTAGCGTACGACCGTCGATACCCATACCACCCATAGACTCTGTTGCCCAGATTGGGTCGCCAGAGAATAGCTCATCGTACTCAGGAGTACGTAGGAAACGAACCATACGCAGCTTCATTACGAAGTGGTCGATCATTTCTTGTGCTTGGTCTTCTGTGATTTTGCCAGCAGCGATATCACGCTCGATGTAGATGTCTAGGAAAGTCGAAGTACGACCTAGAGACATTGCAGCACCGTTTTGAGATTTAACAGCAGCTAGGTAGCCGAAGTAAGTCCACTGGATAGCTTCTTGAGCAGTTTGAGCTGGCTCAGAGATATCGAAACCGTATTTCTCAGCCATTTGCTTGATTTGACCTAGAGCACGATGTTGCTCAGAGATCTCTTCACGCAGTTGCATTGTTTCTGCTAGGTTTTCACCGTTTTCGAATTGCTCTTGAAGAGAAGCAAATTGAGCTTGCTTGTCTTTCATTAGGAAATCAATACCGTAAAGTGCAACACGACGGTAGTCACCAATGATACGACCACGGCCGTAAGCATCAGGAAGACCAGTCAGAACACCAGACTTACGACATTTTAGGATATCAGGAGTGTAGATATCGAAAACGCCAGCATTGTGTGTTTTGCGGTATTCTGAGTAGATTTTTGAAACCATTGGGTCAAGAGTTTCACCGTATGCTTTACAAGAACCTTCAACCATACGCACACCACCGTTAGGGATGATTGCACGTTTTAGTGGCTTCTCAGTTTGTAGACCAACGATAGTCTCAAGATCTTTCTCAATGTAACCTGCATCGTGAGCAGTAATGGTAGAGATAACAGAAGTATCGAAATCTACAGGTGCTTTAGTTGCGTTTTCCTGTTTGATACCTTCCATTACCGAAGACCAAAGCTTGTTAGTTGCTTCAGTACCCTCAGAAACTAGGAAAGACTCGTCGCCTTCATACGGCGTGTAGTTCTTTTGAATGAAATCACGAACGTTTACTTCGCTTTGCCACTCACCTGCAGCAAAATCTTCCCAAGCTTTAGCAAATTGCTCTGCCATGACATACCTACCTTTTTAGTAGAAAAAATACGTACATTAACACTGTTGAGCCAGCGCCCCTCGTAAGGGTAGTACACTCTTATTAATAACAATATATATGAGCATATAAGCATCATATGGTTATATATATTGTCACTACCTTTTATATGTTGTCTTTACTCTATGTATTCAAGACTACGCTAAAAAATTTCTGCAAACCTTAAACTAAATCAATAAATGCCAAAAAAAGTTGAAAAAATTTGAGTGGCAGGGGTTGCCACCCAAACTTTTTTTTAATCCTAATACTACTTTTGTGTAGTAAGGACTATTATAGCCAAGCTTTCAGGCCATATTGACTTTCTAGCATACCAACTGCAAGCATTGCCACTAGACAGATAACTAAAACGCCAACAGGGATAACAATCTTATCTACAAATGATAGACGCTTTGCACGCTCTTTATCACCAATTAGACCATTATTATCAAGAAGCATAGTTAGTGCCCATGCTAATACTGGGTTAACAACCGCTGAACCAAAGATACAGATACCAGCCGCTTGAGAATCTTTTGAATCCTTAACCATTTGCATACCTGCTTCAAGTAGAGGTAGAGATACACCTACAAGTAGCGCAACACGCATCACTGGTGGCCATACTGCTACGTCCATCGGGAAACCAAGAATCGCAACAATAATACATAGAGAACCAAGCAAGATTGCGCCGCCAGGGATTGGACGTTTCGCGATTGCTGCTGGGATCATGTAAGTACCCCAAGAAGATGTGATGTTACCACCACCTACTGCAGTACCGACCATTTGACGAACAGAACACATCGTCATTGTGTCATCTACGTCCATCAGAACTTTTTCAGAACGTTTAGGGTAGTTCAGCTCTTGGAAGATACGGTGACCTAGGAAGTCTGGTGACCACATTGCTACTGCAAGAATAGCGAACGGTAGCGAAGCGATGAAGTGCTCAACATTTGGCAAGCCAAGCATCCAACCTTCAGAAGTCGAACCCCACCAGTAAACTGGGTTTAGGTTTGGAATGCCCATTTCAGTTTCGAACACGATATCGAAACCAGCGCCTAATGCTAATGCAATAGCAAGGCCTGTAAACGCACAAACTGGAATAGCTAACCAACGCTTGTTCACTTTTGCTAAGAAAGCGTAGATAGCAATAGTAATAGCAAGAACGATAAGACCCACGTAACCCATGCTACCCGCTTCAACAGTAGAAGATTGAAGACCAACCGCCCATGCTTGAATTGAGTTGATTTGGCTCATGGTACCGGTTAAGCCTAAGAATATGAGCAAGCCACCTGCTGTACCTTCAGAAGTTAGGTTAACAAGTTTAGATCCGCCTTTTAGGAAACTTAGGATGAGACCGAACACACCGATCAGGATGGCCAATGCAAGAGGGTGAGCACCAGCGAGAGCGATGGTACCGATAAGAGGGATCATTGGGCCGTGGTTGCCGGCAAGGTTTGCTTTAGGGTTAAAGAAACCAGAAGCAAGGATACAAAACAGTAGTGCAGGAATAAGCATTTCTACACGAGCGACTTCAATTGCGAAGTCTTTACCTAGGTTTACGTGATCCCAAGCTTGAGTTAGGCCATCAGCCCACGACATCATTACTGCAGAGTACATCGCAATGATACCAATAGTACCAGCAAGTGCAGGAACAAGATCTTCAAGTTCAAAGCGGAAGTCACGACCTGGAAGGTTTAAACCGAAGCGGCGAGGCTTCATGATTTGAAGTTCGTGATCTAGATAATCTGAGCGGCTCTCAAATTCAGAAGCAGGACGGTGTAGCTCTTTATAGCTTTTCTCTTCTACTTCAGAGTTCGCATTATTGACAACGTCTGACATAGATTCCTCATATTTTTTGTTAGTAATTCTAAAATTGAATTCTATAAGTTCGCGTAATTGCGTTATTTCTTAGTTATAACTCATTAACATTATGTTGCACGGTTTTGCTGTGCTTTATGCAGCTAAGTTAAAAGAAATGTTTGGCATTTTTAATGCCTTATTCTTTGCTGAGGAGTCTAACAAGCTTACCCTTTAGGGTGATTGATCTTGATCACTTTATGAGTATATGTGAAAGAAAGCTACAAAACGCAGCGATTCATTAACTTCCCATTGATGAATCGTGTAATTAGTTTTCACAAATTGACGTTTACCTATCTTCTTCGAGCCTTTGTCGTCATGGCTCGAGTTCAATACTCAATTCTTACTGAGTTATTTCACTATTACTTGCTTCCCAACTGTTCCGAGTGAAATGCTTACAATGTAATAACCTTAAAATAATTGTGCTTTAAGGTGAGGGCAGTGTGCTGAATGTGTGCGCTATATTTTGTCGACAGTAATGTTTATAAGTTCACAAAACGTGTTTTTCTTGTGAGACATCCAGCTACGAGAATCTCATTTTGATTAACTTTATTTAAACAATGTAAGGGGTGTAATTGCAGCTTATTGATAGAACTCATTCATTAAATTGAGGCGAAAACGCTACCTTTTGCATAATAAGTCAGAGTGAATCGCTATTTATTCCAATTTATCAGGTTAATAATTTGTTGCATGTTGTTTCGTGTGGTGCTAGTTTGTATCGCATGAAAAGGTCGGAGTACCTTGCATTTTCACAAACTTGGGAGAGAAAGCGCATGAAAGATGTACCAGCGCTGGACATAAAGGATCTACACAAAACGTTTGGTCAAAATGAAGTTTTAAAGGGAATTTCACTTTCTGCGCATAAAGGCGATGTTGTATCGATTATCGGATCTTCAGGGTCGGGTAAAAGTACTTTCCTTAGATGTATCAACCTTTTAGAGACACCAACTGCAGGCGAGATTTGGGTTAATGGCGAATTAATTCAAATGAAAAACAACCGCCAAGGCGTATCTGTTCCTGCCAACGAAAAACAAGTACAGCGTATCCGTTCACGCTTAGCGATGGTTTTTCAAGGCTTCAATCTTTGGTCTCACCTGACCGTTCTCGAAAATGTTATCGAAGCACCCGTTCACGTATTAGGTGTACCTAAAGCTCAAGCGATTGAAAATGCAGAACTACTACTTAAAAAAGTAGGCTTGTATGAGCGCAAAGATTACTACCCAGGTCATTTATCCGGTGGACAACAACAACGAGCGGCAATTGCTCGAGCGTTAGCGGTTGATCCGGAAGTGATGCTGTTTGATGAGCCAACATCAGCACTTGACCCTGAGTTAGTAGGGGAAGTACTCGGTGTAATGCGAGATCTAGCAGAAGAAGGAAGAACCATGCTTGTGGTAACACATGAAATGGCTTTTGCTCGTGACGTATCAAACCATGTGATGTTCCTGCACCAAGGTCTAGTGGAAGAACAGGGCGATCCAGCTAAACTGTTTACGGAACCTGAATCTGAACGTTTACAACAATTTATCTCATCGATTTACTAATCAGAATTGAAACGCCGTTGCCAACGGTAAACAGCGACGGTGTGAACAATAAAACACAACAAGTAAGTTAATAAGCAACAACAAACACAATATTAAAACTAGCAAAACATAAAAACCTAAATCACAGGAGTAGGGATATGAAAAAGTGGTTATTAGTCGCGGCACTTGCTGCAACTGCTGCAACGGGCGTAGCTCAAGCAAAAGAATGGAAAACAGTACGCTTTGGTATTGAAGGTGCTTACCCTCCATTTAGCTGGACAGAAGCTGACGGGTCACTGAAAGGCTTCGATGTCGATATGGCTAACGCACTTTGTACTGAAATGCAGGTGCAGTGTAAGATCGTTGCACAAGACTGGGATGGTATCATTCCTTCTCTACTTGCTCGTAAATATGATGCGATCATCGCGGCAATGTCTATCACGGAAGAGCGTAAGAAAAAAATCGACTTCACTGGTAAATACGCACTTATCCCAAACAAGTTCATCGCTAAGAAAGGTGCAGGCCTTAACTTTGATGATCTAAGCGGTCAAAAGATTGCAGTTCAACGTGCAACAACTCACGATAAATACCTAACAGACAACTACGGCGATACAGTAGAGATCGTTCGTTACGGTTCATTCGACGAAGCTTACCTTGATCTAGCAAACGGTCGTGTTGCTGCTGTACTAGGTGATGCATCTGCTCTAGAAGAAGGCGTGCTGAACAAAGCTGGTGGTGAAGACTACGAGTTTGTTGGCCCCTCTCTAACGGATCCTAAGTGGTTCGGTGAAGGTATGGGTATTGCTGTTCGTAAGCAAGACAAAGATCTGACTAAGCAATTAGATGCGGCAATCCTTTCACTACGTGAAAAAGGCATCTACCAAGATATCGCGGCTAAATACTTCAACTACGACGTATACGGTCAGTAATCTTTAGCGTCAATTCTTAAGGGAGAGGTTCTCCTCTCCCTGTCTTACCAACTTTTTCGCAGTTCTGTTGGAATCCATTATGTTTGATTTACAAGGATATGAAGCGTCGATCCTGAAAGGGGCGGTGCTCACAATCGAAGTTGCCTTGCTGTCGCTAATTTTAGCTATGGTTCTTGGTATGCTAGGTGCCTTAGCAAAACTCGCGCCTTATCGCTGGGCTCGTGCTATTGCAACCCTCTACACAACCGTCATTCGAGGCATTCCAGATCTCGTACTGATGATGTTGATTTTCTTTGGTGGACAAATCCTTTTAAACAACAGTTTGTATTCCATCAACGAGTGGCTCAACGAGTGGTTTGCATCCAGTGATCCTAACCACGAATGGACCGCTTACTTACCTGATTATATTGATGTCAGCCCATTTGTTGCTGGTGTCTTAACCATAGGCTTTATTTTCGGTGCCTATATGGCAGAAACGTTCCGTGGTGCCATCATGGCTGTCGACAGCGGTGAAATGGAAGCGGCAAAAGCTTATGGTATGAGCCCTGTAAAGGCGTTTCACCGCATACTGCTACCGCAGATGATTCGTCACGCATTACCGGGTTTTGGGAATAACTGGCTGGTATTACTTAAAACCACTGCGCTGGTTTCGATTATTGGCCTAGAAGACATGGTACGTGTTAGTGCACTGGCGGCGGGTTCAACCAAAATGCCATTCACTTTCTACATGACTGTGGCGATTATCTTCTTATTCTTCACCAGTGTTTCAACGGGCTTACTTAAGCTGGTTGAACGTAAATTCAGTATCCACGCGAGGTAGTTATGGACTTTTCATTGATAATTGAAAGCCTGCCGATTTACCTTGGTGGTTTATGGACAACGGCTTGGATGGTTTGCGTTGCTTTGATCATTGGCTTATTCGTCGCCATACCACTAGCTATCGCTCGTAACAGTCCAAATATGCTGATTAATGCTCCGGCTTGGTCATTCATCTATTTCTTCCGTGGTACGCCATTACTGGTTCAGCTGTACCTGATTTACTACGGTATGGACCAATTCTTCCCAGTGAAAGACACATTATGGGAAAACGCATGGTTCTGTGCTTTGGTGGCATTCATTCTTAACACGTCAGCTTATACCGCAGAGATCATTCGTGGTGCGATTAACGGCTTACCTAAAGGTGAAGTGGAAGCAGCAAAAGCTTACGGCATGAGTACACCGAAGACTTACCGTCGTATCATTTTACCAAGTGCTCTGCGTCGCGCATTGCCGGCTTACAGTAACGAAGTCATCTTCATGCTTCACGGCTCTGCGGTAGCGGGTATCGTAACCATTATGGACTTAACCGGTGCAGCACGTTTGGTTAACTCACGTTACTACGCTCCATTCGAGTCTTTCCTAACGGCAGGTCTGTTCTACATGGCGTTAACGTTCATCATCATCGCGATTTTCAAATTCGCAGAGAAGCGTTTCCTTGCTTATCTAAGACCCCTTAGCTAATTGCACGGTATTCACACAGTTAACAAAACGGCGCTCATTGAGCGCCGTTCTTATTTAGGGTTTGTATAGGAATTAGTTGAGTAGCTCTTTGAAGCAAAAAGGACTTATTACACAAGCAATAAGTCCTTTAACTTTGTTTCTGATTTACTAGTTCAAAAAGCAATTAAACTTCATTAACGCCAATGAAATCACCATCAAAGGATGCATCAGTGTAGATGATGACTTCTTTGCCTCCTTTGGTGAAACTATAAGCGGTAATCGTTTCAGTTCCATCGAGTCCAAGTTTATCTTGCATATCTTGGTCTAGCGTCACTGATGTTGCGGTTTGGTATTGGAATCCTTGAAGATGACTAGCGTCGATATCTTCAATTCCTAAAGCAAAGAATTCAGCAACTTGGTCGTCGTTCTTTGCTCTATTACCATCAAGGTCATGGTTTTGATTGAAGGTTTTACCTAGAGAAATAGTCAGTTTGTCATTAGCTGAGTCTCCCCCTATGACTGCTTCAAACCCATTGATGTTTGACCCCTTCGACATGTCGATATCGACACCACCAGGGTCATTGGCGACCAGTACATCGAACCCTTTACCACCATGAATTAGAGTATCCTCTGCATCAAAGGCTACTGTATCGTTGCCTTTACCAGCACGGATTTCGTCTGCACCACCACCACCAATGATGATGTCATCGCCTTTACCGCCTTTGATATGGTCGATTCCGTCTCCGCCATCAAGCCAATCATCGCCTTTACCACCAAACAATTGCTCTGGTTGGTCGTCGATTTCAACGGTGGTTACCACATCATCGAAGTCACCATCACCGCCAGGGTTGTCATTCCAGAACTGATTTCCGAGTTCTGTACCCGGATTGAAGTTGTTAATGCCGCTAACATCTAAGGTAAGGTTGCCGTTACTACCGACTAAATTTTGTACGCCCAGCAAGAAGGGGTGGTCACTATTGTTAGAGCTTGTCGCTTGTTGAGTGTTTAAGTCAATTGCGATACTTTCGCCTGAGACGAAACCGTCATTCCCGCCATCTGGGATAATGAAGAACCCGAGCGTATCAACGCAATCATCACAGTGCCCCAAATCGAGACTAAAGCTGTTGCCAGCTTCAGAGTTTGGAAGGTGATCCTTCACATTTCCCCAAATGACTTCAGCGTTTACATTGCCTTCACTGTCTTTTGTGAAGTAACCAAACGAATTTTCGAAGCCCGCTTCGGTGCCTTCCATAGTGACATCAATAGTCCCTCTGAAGTTACTTACATCGTAGTAACCCGTATCAGGATCGAGTTCAGGTACGCCACCCTTGGCGTTGTCGCCACCAAGAATGACATCGTCGCCACGACCACCGCGCAATATATCGGTTCCGTCACCCGTTAGGCCATCGGTGGTAACAGAAGTGACGTAGTAGTCACTTGAATCGGCATTAGCGTTTCCGTTTTTTTCAAATGCAGGACCAACGGCAGTAAACTGAAGTTCATCAAAGGCTTTAAAGCCAGTCTCATCAGGACCGATGTTTAGATAACCGCTGTTGTTATTGCCATCCGCTAAATCGCTCGCAATGAAATCGCCCTCAGCGACCAGAATACCTTCTCGATATGCTGCCCAATGGCCAGCCTCATCTACGCCATTGTCGCCTTCATTTAAGTAGAGGTTGGATATACCGACTTTAGCAATCATTGTATGTTCGTCTAAGCTGACAGAAAACATCTCTGATGCACCTTCACCAGAACCGCCGTCGTAGCTGAAGCCAATTTGAGCAAGCACGCCAGCCTCTGCTGCGCCATCTACCCCATAACCTGTACCGCCAGAACTTGCATTACCTGTATCAACGGTACCGACAGATCCATCAGCGTTGTAGGCGGTTGAATTTGCTGATAGGTCGACGGATGTCGTTGGCTCCGCTAATTCAAACTCGCCGGTTCCTTCGTTAAACGACAGCGCTTCAAAGTTATCGCCGATAATTACGTCATTCCCTTTACCGCCTCGAATCAAGTCGTTCCCAGCGGCGCCTTCATTTGCAGCGTCTGGCCCGTTATCACCAATGAGCACATCGTTATGCAGTACCTGCTTCAATGACACATTATCAATCAGAGCCCCAAAGGTGTCTTCTGCGCCGTCGGCAATAAAATTGAGTGAGTAATTTCCTGAAGAGAGATCGACATCTTCGCTAAACAGATCCCAATCATCATCGACGCCGTCAATGTCTTGGAAAGACTTCTCGAATACAACGTCGGTGCCCGCCATTATTTGGACTGTGAAAGGAGCGGTGGTGCTATCGCCTCCTTTGTTACGGAAAGCGTAGGAAAAATCGAGTTGATATATACCGTCGTCATCGACCGTAAATGTTTGGGAGACGGTTGAATTTGAATTCGCGCCATGCGAGTCTAATTCTAGGAAGTGACCACTGGCGATATCAGTCCCGTAACCATCAGCTGGGACACCGCCATGCAGTTGTTCTTGAATCTCGATACTGCCAACCTCTGCGTTCCATGCACCGGCGCTTGGCGCTGTTCCCCATGTATTGCCAAGGTCAAAAGCTTCAAAATCACCATCGCTGATTAGGTTTTCGCCAAATTCTGCACCAGCGCCTCTGTCACCATAAATAATGTCATTGTTCGCACCGCCTTCAACATAATCATCACCGGCACCTGCAACCACAATGTCGTCAACACACTCTTCTCCTAGCGCTTCTAAATCTTTATCGCGTGCCGCGCTTAAATCGCGGTTAACGCCGGCTTCATCACCAGCATTGAGCGAATGATTCCAAGCTTCAACCACATCGTTTCCGGCACCTGCTTTAATTGTGTCCGATCCACGTCCAGCAGCGATAAAGTCATCGCCGCTGCCGGCATGCACAATGTCGTCGCCTTTACCGGCTCGTACTTCGAGGTTATCGCCGCTGAGGTTAGAAAGGTCATTGTTGACATCTCTAGATTCTGGGGTGGGGAGGTTAGGACCATCTACTAGTGTATTGGTATCATTGCTACCATTACTTTTCAGTCCTGCTGCTGTATTGGTTACTTCTGCCATCGTTTTTTCCTCACATATCATTCGATACATAGAGGCAGCCCAGCCATCTCGGCTTCATCCCTGAGATCTGGAGCTTTCCGTCCTCACCTCACGATGAGTTTGGCTTTATCTTCTTTGTGCGCTTGGTTAAATTTCTCTCATTGCCTTATAGGCGCTCACAGAGAGTGGGTTGAGTAGATACTCGAGCGGTGTTTGTTGCTCAAGTAATATCATCACTTCTGCGGGCATGCCCGGATACAATGAGATGTTTTCTAATGCTTCTAGCTCAGACTTATCTAACGATACTCTCGCTAAGTAAGCAGAAGATCCTGTAGCTTGATCGCTAATGCGGTCAGCCGAAATATGGACTAATTTTCCACGAATCGGTGGTGTTTTACGGAAACTGTATGCAGTCAGTCTTACTTGGGTATCCAACCCAATTCGTAAGGCTTCAATGTCTTCTGGCTTGACTAACGCTTCTACAATCAACTCGTCATTTTGCGGAACCAATTCCATTAAGGTTTCACCGGGTGGAACAATGGCATTTTCGGAGACCACATTAAGTCCAACCACCACACCACTTTGAGGTGCTCTTATTTCAACCCGGGTAAGAATATCTTGAGCATTGACCATAGCTTCTCTGGTTTCATTCAGCTTTCGTTCTAAATCTTGTATCTCTTCGCCGAGCGTTTTGGCGTAAGTATAATCCGCGTTGATCAGCTCTAATTTCGCTTCGGCGATGGTGCGCTTGGCGTGTCCGATTCTAGCTTTGAGGTCAGCAACGTTACCTTGTAATTGAGAGCGTTCTCGCTGTAAATCCAATAAGCGAGATTTGGATGTGTTACCGGAAACAAGCAAATCTTGGTGCATTTGTACCTGTTCTTCTAAATACTTCAGGCTTCGATTTCCGGCTAAGAATCGTTGTTGGAAGCCTTGCAGATCAAGTTTTGATTGCTCGACTTTTTGCTGTAACACATCGGATTCACCGGATTTTAACGATTGTCTTTTGCTGAAAAGTTTACTCTGCGTATCAAGTAAGCTTGATACGTTTGGGTCACTCATAAGGGAGAGTAATCTCATATCAAATTGAATTTCTTGATGACTCGCTAACTCTGATTGTAAGCGGTTCAGCCGCGCTAAATCACTTTGCCACTGAGCTCTTAGCCTTAGAAGCGATGCTTGAGCTTGTGTGTGACTTAACGTGATGAGCAGTTCGTCTTTTTGAACATGGTCGCCGTCAGAAACATGGACGATTTCTACAATCCCGCCTTCTAAGTGCTGAATGGGTTTTCGCTTTGATTCTACGATAATCACGCCTGGCGCAATGGCAGCAGAAGAAAGCGGGGCTAGGTATGCCCAAGCAGCAAAGCCACCAAGAGTAGTCACAAGAACTAACCAGATGAACACCTGTATTTTGAATGTAGAAAAGATCAGTTTTCTACCATCGTCGAAGTGAATACCTTTATCGTCATGATGAATACTAGCCATTCGACACCTCCGAGGAAGCGACATTGAAGAGCGACCGGACAACTTTACTCGCTTCGCCTGCTTGCGTTATCTGGCCGTTTTTCAATTCAACAACCCAATCGACATGTCTGAGTAAGCTTGGGTTATGCGTTACCATCACGACAGAAATGGATTTCTCTTTCGCCAATTGTAATAGCGAAACAAGAAACTCTTCGCCTTCTTTGTCGAGATGGGAATCAGGCTCATCAAGCACGAGTAGCTTAGGTGAGAAAACCAATGCTCTTGCGATGGCAAGTTTCTGGGCTTGTCCACCAGATAACTGATGACCAAAAGAACCGATAATCGTTTCATATCCATTCGGTAAGGCGACAACAGCATCATGCACACCGGCTTGAATAGCGGATCTGACGATTTGGCTATCCGTAACGTTGGAATCAAATCGGGCGATATTTTGTTTGACAGTGCCATGTAAAAAGTCGATGTGCTGAGGAACATAACCGACGGTGTGTTTGAACTGATTCAGATTCCACAACTCAACATTGAGTCCATCGATAGAAATGCCACCTTTTGAGGGCGATATGCCGTTAGTGATCATTTTGCAGATGGAAGACTTACCTGACCCGCTAGGGCCTATCAATGCGACTCGATTTCCTGATTCCAGTCTTAGCTTCAAACCATTAAGAGTCGGCTTGTTAAGTTTTTCAGACGCGAACCATGTGACGTTGTCGATGACCAGATCACCTTTAATTGTTTCCAACTCGGTTCGCTCGGTATGTTTAGTATGAGAAGCAAATTCCTTAGCTAAGCGTTTGTTTGCATCCAAACCAGTTTTCCATGCTTGAATACCACTAGAGAGCATCTCAATTGGCTGGAGTGCTCTCGCCATTAGGATTGAACCCGCAATCATTCCACCAGCAGACATGGCATTTTGAATGACTAGACTTGCTCCGACAGCCATGATGATGAGTTGAAGGACCATACGTATGTAACGAGAAAATGCACTCAGTGAACAGGTGGCTTGATCTAAATGGCTTCGAGACCAGCTCTTCTCCGCCAATATTTCTTGGTAGGTCTGACTTAAACCTTGTTGTTGATGTTGGCTAAAGATCGTGGCGTGTTTTTGAAAGCACTCGTCGTTTTTTCTTTGTGTTGCGAGCTGGCTTAAGTAAGTGGTTTTAAAGTGCTTAGATTTAACCCAATGAGAAAGCAATGTTGTCATGAGAATAAAAACAACGGCACCCACACCGACTAATCCTATATATGGATGAATCGCAAACATAATAATAAGAAAAAGGGGAGTGAATGGCAGATCAAACATGACAAAGTAGGCTGGAGAAGAGAGTAGGCTCTTTACCTCACTTATATCGTTGAACAGATGTTTTTCTTTTGATTTCGATGAGAAGGAGGTTTGTTCAAATAGCTGCTGAGACGCGATAAATTCAAATTTGATCGCTTTCTTTTGTGCATACTTGGCTCTAGACGCGTCAAGGAACGCTTGGGCTGTAAGTAGGAACACAGCAATGAAAGCCAAGAATAGAAGCGTATCTAAACTTTGACTTGAGAGGACTCGATCAAACACTTGGAGGCTGAATAAGGGAACGACTAACATCAATACGCTGATCGCTCCGCTGACCACCATCATCGGAAGTAAACTACGCAGATTAATTGGATTTATACCGGCCCAAGGCTTTGCGTCCATACAAAACTCTCTCCATTGGTTGTCCAAATAGTATAGATGGGCAGTGGCGAGAATGTGAACTATCTCAAGCTTTTTGAGTGGATTTGAGCTAAGTAAAAAAAATGCACAAGCTAAACAAAAGCTTGTGCATTTTTGATTTGAAATTTAATTTGGATTTTATTTAAACGTCGACCAAATCGGAGCGTGATCTGACGGTTTTTCAATGCCGCGTAGCTCGTAATCGATGCCAGCTTCAGTACACTTATCGGCAAGCTTTTGAGTCGCTAGGACTACATCAATACGCAGGCCGCGGTTGTCTACGAAGCCTTTTGAGCGGTAATCAAACCACGAGTATTGATCATTCACTTCAGGGTGCAGCAAGCGGAAGCTGTCTACAAAGCCCCAGTCCATCAATGTTTTCAACCATTCTCGCTCTTCTGGTTGGAAAGAGCATTTACCTGTTTTTAACCAACGTTTCGCATTAGGTTCACCAATGCCGATGTCTGCGTCGATAGGGCTGATATTAATGTCGCCCATCACAATCACTTGCTCATCTTTGTTGTGATAATCGTTTAAGTAAGTCATTAAGTCTTTATAGAACTGGCGTTTGTACGGGTATTTTGTTTCATGCTTGATGTTATCCCCTTGAGGGAAGTAGCCATTTAGCACGGTAACCTTTTCACCATCTTCATCTTCAAACGTCGCCATGATCATGCGTTTTTGATGGTCTTCATTATCTGTTGGGAAACCCTTCTGCACAGAAATAGGCTCTTGCTTACACAACATTGCCACACCGTAGTGGGCTTTTTGACCGTGGAAGTAAACCTTATAGCCCATTGCTTCAACATCAGCAATTGGGAAGGCTTCATCGTGCACTTTTATCTCTTGCAGACCAATCACGTCGGGTTGGTGTTTGTCGATAATAGCTTGCAGTTGGTGAAGGCGGGCTCTAAGACCGTTGATGTTGAAGCTAATTACTTTCATTTGTTTTTATACCTCTCGTAAACCTTTGTCACTGCTTGTTTTTAAAGGTTTTTGATTTGGTGGATTTCATGGTTCATCGTATTTAACCATGCTTAATAATTTCTGTCGCCACTTTGTAGAGACAAAATGGCGACATTAAATGATGTGAATACTTACAGTTACGTAGAATCTATTGAGTCTTCATAGACAGGATCTTAAGAGCTAACTTGTTTATTTAGATAGAAAAAAGGCTTCA